>JAIDKJ010000029.1 GCA_029051835.1 Paramuribaculum sp.
AACGCGGGACCGTCTGCTTAGAAGGCAGATGCTCTATCCAGCTGAGCTACCGGACCGACTATCGTCGTGATTACAGGGCGCAAAGTTACAAAAATTAGTTGAGCGAGTCAAGCACTTTGCGTATCTTTTCGTATGTTGTTATGCGGGTGGGTACGAGAGGAAGGCGTAACTCATTCTCAATAAATCCCATAGCATGGAGCAGACATTTTACACCTGCCGGGTTGCCGTCGACAAACAGTAGGGAGAACAGGTCGGTGAAGCGGTGATGTATCGCGCGGGCGGCATCGAAGTCGCCTTCGAGCGCCAGTCGTGTCATCTTGGCGAACTCTTTGGGGAACGCATTGCCGATCACCGAGATCACTCCTACAGCTCCGAGCGTGATGAGCGGGAAGGTGATGCCGTCGTCGCCCGATATCACTGAAAAACTGTCTGACTTGTGTTTGATGATCTCGTCCATCTGGTTGATGTTGCCCGACGCCTCTTTGATGGCCACGATGTTCGGATGGTCAGCTGCAAGCCGCAGGGTAGTGTCGGCGGTCATGTTTACGCCTGTGCGGCCGGGAACATTATACAGTATCACCGGCACCGGCGACGCCTCCGCTATTGCCGAATAGTGCTGGTAGATGCCTTCCTGTGAGGGCTTGTTGTAGTAGGGAACCACCGACAGTATGGCGTCGAAGCGTGAACTGTCAACGTTTTGTGCCTCCTTTACTACGTCGGCGGTGCAGTTTCCACCGCATCCTACTACAAGAGGCACGCGACCGGCCACGCGCTCGGCCACGAATTGTTTTATGTCACGCCGCTCTTCGGGGCTGAGAGCCGGAGTTTCGGCGGTTGTGCCGAGTACCACCAGATAGTCTACCCCGTTTTTTATCTGATAGTCGAGCAGGCGTGCCAACGCCTGATAGTCGACTGATTTGTCTTTTTTGAATGGTGTGATCAAGGCCACGCCCATTCCTCTGAGGTTGATATGCGACATATGTGTCAGTGATGGAATCTGTGTAAATGTTCTTGCAAATTTACAGATTAATTGAATAAACACAAAATTGCTCCGTTTTTTTAGCCATTTTTAGAATACGCGATGAAATGCTTTTTGTAAATTTGCACGCGACAACATTTAACATGCAAATAATATACGTAAGTAACTCGCAAAAATTAGCTGCGAGTAATTTTTGAGGTTAGTTCGAGCGATTTTTTGTTTGAGGCCGAAGGCGTGTAGCGAGCTACACAACTGAGGATGAAATCAAAAAGCGCCGGATAAAAACAAAAAAGCACCGCAGTATGCGTGAGTTACTGGTAAGCATAACGATATAAACTAATTTTTAAGATTTACTTATAAT
>JAIDKJ010000290.1 GCA_029051835.1 Paramuribaculum sp.
GCTCGTATAAGTCTTATAGGTCCTATAGGCCATATCAGTCCCCCTCCCTCCGATCCTTCCGATACCCAAGTAATGACTTTATTACTAATAATTTTGTTAGTAATAAAGTTATTACTTATATTTGTGGCAGTATAATAGTGGGATATGAAGGAAAATAAACCATTTGTTTTCGGAGTCGCGACGGCTGGTGATAATTTCACCGATCGCAAGAAAGAAGCAGAGCGTCTGCTGATGAATTTTCGGCATGGTGTCAACACTGTGTTGATCTCGCCGCGACGTTGGGGCAAGACCTCCTTAGTGCGTAAGGTATGTCGCCTCGCCGCCTCGGAACAATTGAAAATAGTATATCTGGATGTCTTTTCGTGTCGGAGCGACAGGGAGTTTTATGATGCCTTTGCGGCCGCTGTTCTCAAGCAGACATCTTCTAAACTTGATGAATGGCTTGAAAATGCCCGACTGTTTCTATCACGCATCAGTCCGAAGATTTCTATGGGTGCAGATCCTATGACCGATTTCTCGATTTCGTTTGATATTAACCCGAAAAGTGACGATATCGATGAGATACTTAGGCTTCCCGAAAAGATAGCGCAGAAAAAAGGCTGTAATATTGTCGTCTGTATCGACGAATTTCAGCAGATTGCCGAGTTTAGGGATTCCAGGACTTTCCAGAAGCGGCTTCGTTCTGTATGGCAGTTGCAGACCTCGGTGTCATATTGCCTGTTTGGAAGCAAGAAACATCTGATGAACGAACTGTTCGAGAAAAAAAGTCTGCCGTTTTACAAATTCGGCGATGCGATTTATCTTCAGAAGATTTCTACAGACGATTGGGTGCAATATATCTGCGGACGTTTCGAATCCACCGGAAAGAAAATATCGCAGGAGTTGGCGGCAAAGATATGTCAGGCGGTCGACAACCATTCATCCTACGTGCAGCAACTTGCATGGCTTGTGTGGATTCACACCGACAAGGTTGCGACCGACCATGATTTTGAGGCGGCTTTTCAGGATATTATCGATCAGAATACTCCATTGTTTGAAAGGCACACCGAGAATCTGACCAACTATCAGATGAATTTCCTGAGGGCAGTAGTCGACGGGATTCATAGTGAATTTACCTCGCAGGATGTGCTGCAGAAGTATCGTCTGGGATCATCGGCCAATGTCAGCATCATCAAACGCGCGCTTGTCAAGCAAGAGCTTATTGATGTCGACCGGCGTCAGGTTGTCATTTCCGACCCGGTAATGGTCGAGTGGCTGAAACGCGATGTCATATCGTGAGCTGTCCCCCTCCGCTCTCTCCGATAGTTCCGCTCCCTCCGACCCCTCCGATAATGACAGCTGCCCGAGAACCGTAAGCTCTCGGGCAGCTGCATGTTATCGTAGCGGCTTGCGCGTCAGCGTATGAAAAGCAGCTCGCGGTACTTGGGCAGAGGCCACATTTCGTTGTCGACCATCAGCTCCAGCTTGTCGATATGATAGCGGATCGTGTCCATGTGGGGCACCACGCTGTCGTGATAGGCCAGAGCCTTCTCGCGCTCCGACTCCAGACGGTTGGCCACGCGGCGGTCATCGACCATCGCGGCCACCTCCTCGCGTATCACGTTGATATGCTGGGTGAGCTTCTCTATCGAGTCGGTCACCGACGCGGTGAGATCCTTGCGGTCGTCGCCAAACACCTGACGCATCTTCAGCACATTGTCGAGAAGTATCGACTGGTACTGAGTGGCCACGGGTATCACATGGTTTATGGCCAGATCGCCCAGCACGCGGGCCTCGATCTGCACTTTCTTGGTGTACATCTCCCACTTCACCTCGTTGCGGGCAGCCAGCTCCACTTCGGAGAACACTCCTGTGGTGCGGAACATCTCCACCGACGATTTGCGCTGGTAGGCGTCGAATATCAGCGGCACCGATGTTTCGCAGTCCAGACCGCGGCGGGCGGCCTCCTCTTTCCATTCGTCGGAGTAGCCGTTGCCGTCGAAGTGTATGGCCTTCGACGCTTTGATAAGGGCGCGGATCTCCTCGAGTATGGCGTCGTTCTGGCTCATGCCGGCGGCCATGCGCTCGTCTATGGCTTTCTTGAAGAGTATGAGCTGCTCGGCCACGGCGGCATTGAGCGCTATCATGGCGGCGCCGCAGTTGGCCGACGAGCCTACGGCGCGGAACTCAAACCGGTTGCCGGTGAAGGCAAAGGGCGAGGTGCGGTTGCGGTCGGTGTTGTCGCGCATGATCTCCGGTATCTGGCTCAGGTTGAGCTCCAGCTCCTTGCGTGAGGCCAGATTGGTCAGTTCGGCGTTGGTCGAGTGCTCGATGCGTTCGAGGATGCCGGCTATCTGCGATCCCATGAATATCGATATGATGGCCGGAGGAGCTTCGTTGGCGCCCAGACGGTGGGCGTTGGTGGCCGACATTATCGAGGCTTTGAGCAGTGCGTTGTGGCGGTGTACGGCTGCCATCACGTTGACCGTGAAGGTCAGGAAACGCAGGTTGTCGGTGTGGCTGCGGCCGGGAGCGAAGAGCAGGGCGCCCTTGTCGGTGCCGAGGCTCCAGTTGTTGTGCTTGCCCGAGCCGTTTATGCCTGCAAAGGGTTTCTCGTGGAGCAGCACGCGGAAATGGTGGCGGCGCGCCACTTCGGCCATCACCGACATTATCAGCTGGTTGTGGTCGTTGGCCAGATTGGCTTCCTCGAATATCGGGGCAAGCTCAAACTGGTTGGGAGCCACCTCGTTGTGGCGTGTCTTGGCCGGAATGCCGAGCTTGTGGCACTCTATTTCGAGATCGAGCATGAAAGCTTCCACGCGCGAGGGTATGGCGCCGAAATAATGGTCCTCGAGCTGCTGGTTCTTGGCCGATTCATGTCCCATGAGGGTGCGGCCGGTGAGCATCAGGTCGGGGCGGGCGGAGTAGAGGCTCTCGTCGACGAGGAAATACTCCTGTTCCCAGCCCAGGTAGGTGCGCACATGCTCCACCTCCGGGTCAAACATCTTCGCCACGGCTGTGGCCGCCTTGTCCACGCTGTTGAGGGCGCGGAGCAGGGGAGTCTTGTAGTCGAGGCTCTCGCCGGTATAGGATATGAATATGGTGGGTATGCACAGGGTGTTGCCGATGATGAAGGCCGGCGACGAAATGTCCCATGCCGAATATCCGCGGGCCTCGAAGGTGTTGCGGATGCCTCCGTTGGGGAAGCTTGAGGCGTCAGGCTCCTGCTGCATGAGCAGCTTGCCGTTGAAGCATTCGATCACCCCTCCCTTGCCGTCGTGCTCTATGAAGGAATCATGTTTCTCGGCGGTGGTTTCGGTCAGCGGCTGAAACCAGTGGGTATAGTGGCGCGCGCCGTTTTCGAGCGCCCATCGCTTCATCCCTTCGGCCACGCTGTCGGCCACTTCGCGCGGCAGCGGTTCCTTGTTGTCGATAGCACTGCAGAGCGCCTGATAGGTGTCGGCAGGCAGATATTCAAACATCTTCTGGCGGTTGAACACATACTTGCCGTAATACTTTTCGGGTCTTTCCTGCGGGATTTCCACCGGGTCGGCCTTGCGGTTGAACGCTTCGTCGACCACCTTGAATCTCAATGATTCCATTGTTCGTTAGCTTTAACGGTTAATATTTATTGTTTTCCGGCTTTCGAGCTATCTACCGGCCGGCTTTTGTCATTATTGTCAGTTTGTTTTCCTATAGGCGGAGCGCTGCTATGCGGCCTGCCGCCTCGGCTGTCGCCTCGCGGGTGGCGAAAGCTGTCAGCCGCAGATAGCCCTCGCCCGACGGTCCGAATCCGCATCCCGGAGTGCCTACCACGCGGCATCGCTCCAGCAGCAGGTCGAAAAACTCCCACGATGTCAGTCCGTCGGGAGTCCGAAGCCATATATACGGAGAGTCGACGCCGCCGTAGGCCTCCAGACCCGCCTCGCGCAGCGATGTGAGCAGCGTCGATGCGTTGCGCTTGTAGTAGGCTATCGTTTCGGCCACCTGACGGCGTCCCTCCTCGGAGTAGATAGCCTCGGCGGCGCGCTGTGTCAGATACGACGCGCCGTTGAATTTCGTCGTCTGCCGGCGAAGCCATAGCCGGTGAAGGCTCACTTCCTCTCCGGAGGCCGTCACGCCGCAAAGCTCGCGCGGTATCACCGTGTAGCCACACCGCAGACCAGTGAAGCCGGCTGTCTTGGAGAAACTTCTGAACTCGATGGCCACCCGGCGCGCGCCCTCTATCTCGTAGATCGAGCGCGGGACGTCGGGAGAGCTGACGAAAGCCTCGTAGGCTGCGTCAAACAATATCAGCGAACCCTCTCTCGCGGCATAGTCCACCCACTCCTTAAGCTGGCTGCGGGTCAGTACGGTGCCGGTAGGGTTGTTGGGAAAACAGAGGTAGATCACGTCGGGCCTTTCCGACGGAAGCGCGGGCACGAATCCGTTGTCGGCCGTCACGGGCAGATATATGATGCGGCTCCAGCGTCCGTCGCTTCCGAGTGTGCCTGCGCGTCCGGCCATCACATTGGTGTCGATATACACCGGATAAACCGGATCGGTCATCGCCACCCGCGTGTCGGTCGCAAGTATGTCGCCTATGTTGCCGGTGTCGCTCTTGGCGCCGTCGCTGATGAATATCTCGTCGGCATCCACCATGATGCCGCGGCTGCGGTAGTCACCTTCGGCTATCGCCTCGCGCAGGAAGCCGTAGCCCTGTTCCGGCCCGTATCCGCGGAATGTCGACGCGTCGCTCTCGTCGTCGGTGGCGCGGTGCAGGGCGTCGGCGGCAGCCCGGCATATCGGACGCGTAACGTCGCCGATCCCCATTCTGATGATCTTTTCGCCGGGATGGGATGCGGCGAAAGCCTCCACCTTGCGGGCTATGTCGGAGAAGAGATAGGCCGACGGAAGCTTGGTGAAGTTATCGTTGATGTGTACCATTGTGTAAATCGTGTGTTTTAGTTTCTTATATATGTGCCGGTAAACACTTCGGTAGCCGTTCCGGTCATCATCACGTGGCCCCCTTCGCTCTCCGGCAGCCACTCTATGGTGAGCCGGCCTCCGGGCAGGCTTATCTCGGCCTTGCGTCCGGTCAGTCCGTTGGTGGCGGCAGCCACGAGTGTGGCGCAGGCGCCGGTGCCGCAGGCCATGGTTTCGCCCGATCCGCGCTCCCACACTCTCATCGTTATCCGGTCGGGGCTATCTATGCGCGCAAACTCTATGTTGGCGCGGTCGGGCCACATCGGATGCCGTTCAAGCTCCGGGCCGTGGCCGAGTACCATTGCGTCTGAAAGGTCGTCGGTGAATATCACTCCGTGGGGATTTCCCATCGATACGGCTGTCAGCCTGTGGCGGCTTCCGTCGGGAAGGGTCGCCTCGGTGCCGACTGCGCCCACCTCCGGGCGTCCCATGTCGACTGTGACGCTATCCACCTTGCCGTCCTGCCCCTTGCGGGCCATCAGCCGGCGTATTCCTGAGAGTGTTTCGAGAGTCAGATCGGTGCGGTCGGTCAGTCCGTGGTCTATCACATATTTGGCGATGCAGCGCGATGCGTTGCCACACATCCGGGCTTCCGAGCCGTCGGCATTGAATATGCGCATTCTGAAGTCGGCCTTGTCCGACGGGCATATCATCACTATCCCGTCGCCCCCTACGCCTTTGTGGCGGTCGGCCATCTCCCTCGCCAGAGTGGCGGGAGACTCAGGCTCCGACTCCATACAGTCTATGTATATGTAGTCGTTGCCGATGCCGTGCATCTTTATGAATTTGATTTCTTCCACAGCAGGAAATTTGAAATCCGTAAATTTTAAGGCGCAAAATTACACAAATAATTCAGAATATCATCTTGCGGCCAACGTTTTTAACGAAAAAAAATCGCGTGGCAGCGTGTCGTCGGCATCGCGTCGTCATTCCCGATGCGGCATATGGGTCGGTTTGCTATGTTAAGTTGGTGAAAAAGTTAGAATAATGGCAGTTTCGGCTACAAAATGTTGCCATTTGTAACAAAAATGCTAATTTTGTGGTCGGCCGGATGGATGGTTCGGCTCACGTTCAATTATGCCTCACGCCGCGCCTATGGCGGCCTGAGTTGTCGATGTCACAAACGAAACCGAATAAACACGTCATGATAGATCATGAAATCAGTCGTTTACAGAAGCAGGATCTTCAGCGCAACGCTTCCGATTTCAGCAATTTTGGCGACGACTATCTATTTGCACGCTTCACCACACAACCCGCCGAAGGCATTCTTTCGGGCATACCGACGCGTGTCCCCGGGTTGGCTATAATACTTTTGCTTCAAGGCCGTATGACGGTCGACGTCAATCTGGTAGCCTACGACATGCAGCCCGACTCGGTGCTGCTGCTCGGGCCGGGCAGTCTGTTTCAGCCCCGCCATATAGATGACGGCGATTTCGATACATGCCTCTTCTTTGTGTCGCACGAATTTATGCGCGACATCAATCTCGACATCAATACGCTTAATTCGAGGGGCGTATCCGAAAACCATTCGCCGCTCATGCAGCTGACTCCCGCAGAGATGTCGTTGCTACGGCGATATTTCGCTCTCGTCCACGAAAACACCCGCAGCAATACCGATGCCGTTTTCATCCGCTCCATAGCCCGGTCAGTCATCGCCGGCGCGTTCTATCAGCTCATGCAGTTTGGCAAGCGCCGCGAAGTGGTCGACGATTCGGCAGCCGAGCGTCCCTCCACCCGCCGCCACAACTACGTCAAGGAGTTCATGCAGCTTGTCAGGGAATATCACCGCAGCGAACGTTCCATCAGCTTCTACGCCTCGAAGCTGTTCATCTCGCCCAAATATCTGTCGATCGTGGTCAGAGAAGCCACCGGGCGCCCGGCGTCGGCATGGATCGACGATTACGTGATACTCGAAGCCAAGAATCTGCTTCGCTTCTCAGGCAAGAACGTGCAGCAGATAGCCTACGAGCTCAACTTCACCAACCAGTCGTCGTTCGGCAAGTATTTCAAACACCTCACCGGCATGTCGCCGACGCAGTTCCAGCGCAGCTGACCGCGCCACTGTGGCGCACATGGCCATGTCTGAGGCTCCGTATAACTATTGTTGGATATTGTTGGCTAAAAAAAACGCTTCATGATGAACGTTGATTACGAAAATATCGTTACTTTTGTGAAATCAAGCGCAGGGTGGCGGAGCCGCCCTGTGTGAGATCCGGAATCCAAGGATATATAATAGTTCTAACTTCTTAATACTCTAAAAAATGAAATTTCTGACCGACGAAAAACTCGTGATTGTTGGTGCCGCAGGCATGATCGGCTCCAATATGGCTCAGACCGCCCTCATGATGGGCCTGACCCCCAACATCTGTCTGTACGACCCCTACGCACCCGCTCTCGAAGGCGTGGCCGAGGAGCTGTTCCACTGCGGATTTGAGGATGTCAACATCACCTTCACCTCCGACATCAAGGAAGCCCTTACCGGAGCCAAATATATCGTTAACTCGGGCGGCGCCGCACGTAAGGCCGGCATGACACGCGAGGACCTCCTCGTAGGCAACGCCAAGATCGCCGAACAGTTCGGTAAGGACGTCAAGACTTACTGCCCCGACGTGAAGCACATCGTCGTGATCTTCAACCCCGCCGACATCACCGGTCTGATCACTCTGCTCTATGCAGGCCTCAAGCCCTCGCAGGTGACCACACTCGCCGCCCTCGACAGCACACGTCTGCGCAGCGAGCTCGCCAAGCAGTTCCACATCTCCCCCGACAAGATCGTCAACAGCCGCACCTATGGCGGCCACGGCGAGCAGATGGCCGTTTACGCCTCCACCACCAAGGTCGACGGCAAGCCTCTGACCGAAATCATCGGCACTGCCGAATTCCCCAACCAGGCATGGGAAGAACTGCGCGTGCGCGTAGTTCAGGGCGGTAAGAACATCATCGACCTCCGCGGCCGCTCGTCGTTCCAGAGCCCCTCTTACATCTCGATAGAGATGATCGCCGCCGCTATGGGTGGAAAGCCCTTCACATGGCCCGCAGGCTGCTACGTGTCCGACGACCGCTTCAACCACATCATGATGGCTATGGAAACCGTCATCGACAAGGACGGCGTACACTACAAAGAGCCGCAGGGCACACCGCAGGAGCAGGCAGAGCTTGAGCAGAGCTACAAGCACCTCTGCACACTCCGCGACGAAGTGATCTCTCTGGGCGTGCTTCCTCCCGTCAACGAGTGGAACGCACTCAACCCCAACATCAAGTAAATCCCCCCGCGGTTTACACATACCCGATACAGAGCGGCTGCGCCATCGCGCAGCCGCTCTTGCTATATACCCCGACCCCCTCCTCGCTGCTGTGCAGCCG
>JAIDKJ010000291.1 GCA_029051835.1 Paramuribaculum sp.
GCTTTCGGGAGGCGAACGCCGACGCACGGAAATAGCGCGCTGTCTGGCCATAAATCCGAAATTCATCATGCTCGACGAGCCTTTTGCCGGAGTCGACCCCATAGCGGTGGAAGATATACAATATATAGTCTATAAGCTCAAAGAGAAAAATATCGGCATTCTTATCACCGACCATAATGCTCCCGAAACGTTGAGCATCACCGACAGAGCCTACCTGCTGTTTGAAGGCAAGATACTCTTTCAGGGAACATCGGAGGAACTTGCCGCAAACCCGGTGGTGAGAGAGAAATATCTCGGACGCGGGTTTATATTCAACCGCAAGAAGTTCGACTGATCCCTGCGGTTTGACCGACACCATATCCGGCGCTACAACCGTGCGCCGACAATGTATACCTGACCGTCAATACATCATTTCCCGGCCCCGATCCTGCGGAACAGATACATTATGCCTACTGTAGCGATCAGGCTTATGGCCGCCAACGTCATCGAGAGGGGAGTGGAATCGGTGGCCATACGATTGATATCGGCACCGCCGGAATCGGCTACAGCCTGTGCGATCACTACAAGACTGTTGTTCGTGACATGAGCTATAACTGCAATCCATAACGATCCGCTCCACACAGCCATATATCCGAACATAGCGCCGAGAAGCATACGCGGCACAAATCCGTAGAACTGCATATGGACCGCGCTGAAAATAAAGGCTGTCAGCCACACCGCCACATGGATATTCATGCCGGCCGTAGACAGGAGCCTCTGCAAGCCGCCTCGGAAGAAGATCTCTTCGCTGAATCCGGCAAGCAACCCTATGATCAATATCGACATGACGATGCCGCCTATCGAATCAGTGCCAATCAGTTGCTGAGTCATAGCCATAGCGTTGGCTTCGGCATTTCTCATGAATTCCTCCAGGGCGGACATTGATTCAGGCAGACGGATCGATTCATTCCAGGCCACAACAACATTCATAAACGGAATCATTACAATAATGGCAAGAACAGTGAGCATGACTCCGAAAACGGTCGGACGCGAATCTATCAACAGCAACCGTGCAGGATGTCTTGTGACGACGACTGCCGTGACAACTGCCGGCACGACAAACATCAGAA
>JAIDKJ010000292.1 GCA_029051835.1 Paramuribaculum sp.
CGCTTAGAAGTGGGAGTGCGAGGAGTGTCATGGCAAGCGCTTCAAGCGCGATGTGCTCGACATCACCTATCGCGGCAAATCGGTCTACGACGTGCTTGAAATGACGGTCGACGAGGCTATCGAGTTCTTCGGTGAGTCCGACGGTCTGACTGAAAAGAAGATAGTGAAGCGCCTCAGGCCGCTTGCCGACGTGGGGCTCGGCTATATCCGCCTCGGGCAGAGTTCGTCGACTCTGTCGGGGGGCGAAAATCAGCGTGTGAAACTGGCGTATTATCTCTCGATGGAGAAGCCGCGTCCTACGGTGTTTATATTCGACGAACCGACCACCGGCCTGCATTTCCATGATATAAACACTCTGATGGATTCGTTCTCGCGTCTTATCAAGGCGGGGCATACGGTGATCATCATCGAGCACAATATGGATGTCATCAAGACGGCCGACCACGTGATCGACATAGGCCCGGAGGGGGGCGATGCCGGAGGCCGGATCGTGGTCTGCGGCACTCCCGAAGAGGTGGCGGCCTGCGAGGCGTCATATACGGGGCGTTATCTTAAAGCAAAACTTCAGTGATCGTGTCATGCAAACCGGCCGGAGTCTGATACTTAAGATGTTGTTGCCGCTTGCCATAGGCATAGCGGTGGTGGTGTGGCTTTTCGGACGCGAATTCAGCCTGTCGGATCTTGAGCATGTGCCATGGACCGGCCGGACATTCTGGGCGCTGTCGCTTGCGCTTCTTGCCGTGGCCGGCCGCGAATTCGGACTGGCATGGCGATTCCGCGTGCTGACCGGCGGGCGGCTGATGCCGATGGCAGCGCTGAGGGTCACGATGATGTGTGAATTCACGTCGGCGATCACGCCCACTACGGCAGGCGGCAGCGCCATGAGCGTGTGGTTCATGCATCGCGAAGGCATAAGCGGCGGCCGGGCCGGCTCGGTGATGCTGGTCACTCTGCTTCTCGACGAAGGTTTTATGGCTCTGGTGTGTCCAATCGCTCTCGTTTTGCTGGGATCCGACGCGCTCTTCGGTTTCAACAACGGCAGCGGAGCGGCGGTTGATCATGGCATCCGTGTCGCATTCTGGGCGGTGTGGGGGCTGACGGTAGCCTGGACCGCACTGCTCTTTGTGGCTATAATCCTGAAGCCTGCGGCAATGAGTGCTGTCATAAGACGTGTGTTTGCGACGCGCTTGCTCCGTCGCTGGCAGAAAAAGATGGATGGCGTTGCTTCCGATCTTCTGGAGGCCAGCAGGCAGTTGCGCGGCATGGGATGGCAATGGTGGTCGAAGGCAGCCGGAGCCACTGCGTTGAGCTGGATCTCACGTTTTCTTGTGGTCAACGCTCTGTTTGCCGCCTTTGTCCCCGACGCTCCCCAGATGCTTGTGCTGGGGCGTCAGGCTATAGTGTGGCTGCTGCTGACGGTCAGTCCTACGCCGGGCGGCAGCGGTATCAGTGAATGGCTTTTTACGACATATTACGGCGATCTTGTCGGCGATCGGTCGATGACGCTTGTGGTGGCTGTGATGTGGCGTATCCTGACATATTATATTTACCTTGCGGCCGGTGCGGTGGTGATCCCGGCATGGTCGCGTAAACGAAACTTGCAATGAAGCGTTTTATCACAGTGCTGGCGACTCTTGTATGCGCCTTGGCGGCCACTTGTGAGGCCGCGGTGAAGGTCTATCAGATCAATCTCGATGACGAGATCGGTGCCACGACATGGCAATTCACGCGTGCCGGACTGCAGGCGGCCCGCGAACGTGGCGCGCAGCTCGTGCTCGTGCATCTCAACACCTATGGCGGCGAGGTCGGAGCGGCCGACTCGATCCGCACGGCACTTCTCCACTGCGGGCTTCCGACGGTGGCGTTTGTCGACAATAACGCGGCGTCGGCGGGAGCGCTCATAGCGCTTGCCTGCGATACGGTCATCATGCGTCCCGACGCGACCATGGGAGCCGCAACGGTGGTGAACGGCGCCGACGGGCAGGCGATGCCCGACAAGTATCAGTCACTGACTCTAATACACATCTCCCAGCCCACGAGACAGG
>JAIDKJ010000293.1:0-4408 GCA_029051835.1 Paramuribaculum sp.
GGTGTAGATGTCGATGCCGCGCTAGCCGCATCTTACGAACATGGCGGCTTCTTCGGGTCGTGCGAAGTAGGCGAAGCGGGGAGCGGCGGTGTCGAACAGATCTTTTGAGAATCTGAAGCGGCTGTGGTCGATTCCGAGCATTCCGAGCAGAGTGGCCGCGATGTCGGTCTGCGAGGCGGGGGTGTCGATCGCGCCCTTGCGTCGGAGTGCGCCGCCGGTCATGACAAGCGGTATATGGTGACGGTCGCGCATCGATGGCAGATTGCGCGGATGGCATCCGTAGTGGTCGGCCACCAATACGATGAGGGTGGAGTCCCATTGCGGTGTGTGGCTTAGATTGTCGACAAAGCGCCCTACAATGCTGTCGGTAAAGGCGAATGCGTTGGCTTCCTTGCCCGGAAGGATTGTGGCCGGAACTTCAAAAGGCTCATGGCTGCTCGATGTCTGGATGACGGTGAGCTTCGGCGATCCGTCGGTGTGGCCTGCTGCCAGATCATCCTCCACGCGGCGGAAAAGTATGTCGTCGTGCGCTCCCCATTTGCCGAGCCTCTGTGTGATCGGGAAATCGGTGTCGGATATGATGCGGCCGAAGCCTCCGCTTGCCAGCAGTGCGCGCATGTTGGTGAAGTTGACGTCGCCGCCATAATAGTAGGTGAGATCGTAGCCGGCTTCTTTGAGGGCGAGTGGCAACGATGGCAGCGACTCAATCTTTCCAACCGACTTCATTACGCTTACGGTAGGGATGCCCGGATAGGCTGAAAGCACTGATGCCAGTGCGCGGTCGGTGCGGAAGCTGTTGGCATAGAACTCGGTGAATGTCAGTCCGGCGGATGCTATGCTGTCGAGTCGGGTGGCTATGGCTTCGCCTCCCATGGAGGGCATCAGGTGGGTGGAAAAACTTTCAAGGAGTATTATGTAGATGTCGGGGCGGGAGGCTGACAGGAGAGTGCTGTCGGGGTGCTGCTGCCGGAGCACGGTGTGTATGAGCTGCGGTTCGAGCGCCGACAGCTGACGGCTGTCCATCGAATTGAGCGTCTTAAGTTCTTTGCTTTGATGCGTAGCCGAGTAAAGCAGGTTGAACACGGGGTTGGTGGCCGCATGGTTGAGCTTCATCTCCGGACTGAAGTATGCGCGTCCGGGATTCATGGTCGATACGGTGAATCCGCCGCGCAGGGGGATGAAAAGCAGGGCGGTGACCGGAATCATGACGGCGGTGGCTTTCACTCTCGCTTCTCTGTGGGGGCGAGGCAGCTGCAGCCTGATCACGGTAAGGCGATAGAGCAGGTAGATGATGATGGCGGCAACGAGGATGCATGACAGTCCTCCGGCTTTCTGCGCGAAGGTCATGCCTCCGGTGACGGCTGAGGGCGAGCTGATGAAGTAGAATACCGGGGTCATGTCGAGTTTGAATCCCCAGTGGGAATAGAGGGCGGTGTCGAGCACAAAGACAGTGCCGCACAGCAGGCTTACGATTATGAAATAGATATTTTCGATTGACGAGAGGAACCGGCCTGATGTCCATAGATGCGCGATGGTCAGCAGCGCCGGGACAATGCATATGTATGCGGCTACGGTGCAGTCCATCGGGAGGCCGTGGCCAATGGCTGCCAGTGCCTGATGCATGCCGAGCGGACTATAAATGGAGGCATGGCAAAGCATGAACACGATTTTACCGATAACCGAGATGGCTATCGTCGTCAGAAACGTGAACAGAATCTTGCAGATGTATCTCAACATGGCGGTAGGGTCGATGGATATGGGATTAATGACCTCTTATGATTTTGCGGTCGGTGGCTGACAGCGAGTCGGCGAGCGTTTCGGGTATGAATCGCCAGTTGTGGTCGGTGACAGGGGTTATCGTACCTTTTTTCTCGATCTCCTTCATCATGTAGTAGCGGAGATCGATGTCGGTGCTTGACAGGGTGCGCCGCTTCATCTCTTCCTTGGTGAGCCGGGCGCCGCGGGTCATGAGATCGCCTCCGCCGTTGCCGCGATATGAGTTGACGGCTACGGTGTAGGTGCGTTCGGGGTCGAACGGCGTGCCGTCGGCCATGGATGTGATGTTGACGCGCTTTCCTTTAGGCCGGGTTATGTCGACGGTGTATTCGATGCCGGCTGCCGAGTCGAAATTATATGCCGGATTGCGCAGTCGGTTGTCGGTGGGCGAGGGTCGTTTCGAGCGGAACATCAGCAGGTGTCCTCCGTGTGATGTGGCTGTGGTGTCGACCCATATAGAGTAGGATTCCTCAAGATAGTCGCGGATCTCGCGGCCTGTCAGCTGCATGGTCAGAAGCATGTTTTCGTATTTATAGAGTCCGAACATATCGCTGACTCTTACATCTCCGGGGCGGATTATCGCATCGATCGACAGCGGGGCGGCAAATGATATGTCGGCGCCGGTCAGCTGCAGCTGCAGCCGATGGATGAGTGTCATGAACGGCGACGGACCGAAAAGTGACTCCGATGAATCAAATATGCCTTCGCTGCGGCCTATGATGCGTCCGGTGAAATCTTCAACAGCCTGACGCTGCGCTGCGAAATGGGACATGAAGCCTTCAGATGGGTTGAGGGTGTCGACATCGACAAGCGAGCCTGTGAGGCGTTTGTCAATGATCTTTCCGGCAGGGTCGAGAGAGAGGGCTATGTCGAGCACTCCCACGGCTTTGGCATCATTGGCGGGATTGAGCAGCAGCACCGGCCGGCCTTCGGGATTGGTCACGATGCGGTTGGCGCGCTGGTGGTCGTGACCGCCGAGTATGGCGTCGAATCCGGCTACATTGCGGGCTACTTCGAGGCAGGCGTTTTCGGTCAGTCCGGGGCGTGTCGATGCATCGGAATATCCGGAGTGGAAGAGTCCGATGATGATGTCGGGGTTTTCCAGTCGTTTGACTGTTTCAACCCACCTGCGTGCCGACTCGGTGATGTCGTCGAATCTGAGTCCGCTCCAAAGCGGTTCGGGCAGCCATAAGGGTATGCCCGGCGTGAGCATGCCGATGACAGCGGTTCTTACGCCTTGTCGCTCTATAATGACGTAAGGTTTCAGGTAGGGTAGCCCTGTGGCGGTGTCGATGACGTTGGCGCCCAGTATGGGTGTGTTGGTCGTTCCGATCCATCGGTCGTAGACTTTGTGGCCTGTTTCCACGTCGTGGTTGCCTATGGTGGCTGCATCGTAGGCCATGTAATCGTAGATATCCGAAACGATATGACGCGAGAGGGTATCGACAAAGTTGTAGTAGTAGACTGTTGGCTGTCCCTGAAGTATGTCGCCGTTGTCGAGCAATATGACTGATTCCCGTCCTTCGGATGAGCGCAGCGAGTCGACAAAGGTGGCTACTCGTGCCATACTGCCGTCCCATGGGGTGCGCGTGATGAAGTTGTGGGGGAAGAAATTGCCGTGGACATCGGAGGTTTCCACTATTTTCAGTCGTATTTCCTTTGCGTGGGCTTCGTCGGCGGTGTTGGCTCCAGCCGCTTGTGTTATGGTCATGATGGTAAGGAGAGCGAGTGTTTTAATGCGTGTCATTGTCGTTGCGTTCTGTTATTGTGGTTGGTAGAGCCGGACCGACGTGGCGGCATTGTTGTAATGATTCAGTTGTTGCCCGTATAGAGGCACCGTATTTTGCCTACTTTCAGTTTTCCTTCAAGTTTGAGCGGTATGTGGCCGGGAGCGGTCCATATCCATGTGTCGATGTCGTCGGAGGTTTTTGCCGATTTTTCGTCGGTGAATATGAAGCTGATGCGGTAGGTGGGATATGTTTTTCCGTCGAGCCTCAGATCTTCCGTCCCGAGATATTTTATGGTGAGAAGTTCCTTGCGTTTGCCTGAAAAGATGTTGATGGTCTTGGAGTAGCCCGGTTTCAGGTTTTTGAAGTCAAGCATGCGCAGGTAGTAGAAAACGCTGACGAGGTCAACCGTCGGGCCTTGGGCCTTGAGCGTTATGTCGGAGTGGGTGATGGTGCCTTTTTTCTTGCGCCGTACGCGGTGGGAGGTGGCTGTGAAGTTATTTCCTGACCGCTGTATCCGTATTATGTCGTGGTCAAAACGTCCGTCCTCGTGGGCTATGCGCTCGTAGTGGCGTGGCAGCATGTCGGTGGGATCCATGACGGAGATAAGCGTGTCGCGCAATGTGTAGAAGTGATCGGCCCACGGCTCGGAGCGGGCGTAGAGGGTGGCTTTGAAGTGGTCGGGAGCCGATGTGAGCTTCAGGGTGGCTCTGCCTGCCTGCTTCTGGACGATTCCCCATTTGAACATCACTTTATAGTGGAGTGTTTCGTTGGAAAAGTTGCGGGCTGACACTGTCAGCACTACAGACAGCAGGGTGAGAAGCAGTATGATGTTTTTTTTCATTGTCTTGAATTGATGTCGGGGAAGGGGAGCGCCGAGCGTTAGGGCTGGGAGATGAGTTGGT
>JAIDKJ010000293.1:4418-10345 GCA_029051835.1 Paramuribaculum sp.
CCTGCTCGATGCGTTTGTTGCGCCAGCATTTGCGGCATACGGATATATAGCGGTCATTACCTCCGATCTCCACCTGCTGGCCGGAGTCGGCAAAGTCGCCGTTGGCGTCAATGCGTGCGTTGACTATCGTTTTGCGGCCACATGTGCAGGTGGACTTGATCTCGTCGATGGTGTCGGCGATCTCAAACAGTCGTCGCGAACCTTCGAAAAGCCGTGTGCGGAAATCGGTGCGCAGTCCGTAGCATATCACGTTGCTTCCGAAGTCGTCGACTACGCGCGACAACTGATCGACCTGAGCTTCTGTAAGAAACTGGGCTTCGTCGATAAGAAACCAGTCGATGACCGCCATGTTTTCCTCAAAAAGCTGTTCGGCAAGCCGGTAGAGGTCGGTATCGCCATAAATCCACATGCATGGACGCTCTATGCCGATGCGTGAACGGATGATGTTGTTGTTTTCGCGGGTATCCACTACGGGTTTCAGGCATACGTGTTTCATGCCTCTCTCCTCAAGGTTGTAGGCCGTTGTCAGCAACAGGGCTGTCTTGGCCGATCCCATCGTTCCGTATCGGAAATATAGCTTGCCTCTGCGGTTCATGCTCCTGATTTATTAGTGTGGGCACACCGGTATGCTGATACACGGTGTGCGTTTGTTCTGCAAAATTACAAAAATATGTATCTACAGGAAATTAATGGGCTGCTAAAATGCGTTGGAGCGTCAGCGTTCAAGCAAATGTTCAACCAGTTCACAACGCTGTCGCATAGTGAACTGGTTGTCGTCAAAGATTCTGATGCAGTTGCACTGGTGGCAGGTATGTATTCCGCTTGTGTAAATAAAAGGGGTGTGAATGCCAACCTATGGTGGCCGGTTTGTCGCAGTCTACTTGAGCAGGCGCAGGGCAGCCTCGACTACAGGCGAACCGGCTGTGCCGAAATAGCTGTCGTAATTCTCCCGGATTTCGATATCGGGCTTGATTCCGGTGCCTACGAATTCGGTTCCGTCGGGTGCTACGTCATGCTTTGAACAGATGTTGGCGTATGCCACACCCGGTATGAGGACAATTTGCACTCCGTTGCCGGTAGAGCCGGCAGTAGGAGTCCCGACAATACTGCCTCGCTCCATGCCGCGGAATGCGGCCGTGAAATCTTCGGCGGCAGAGAATGTCCCCCCGTCGACAAGGATAGCAATGGGGCGGTCATAGACAGGTCGGTCGGTAAAGGGAGGTAAGGTGTTTCCCGCTCCCTGATGTACGGGTTGATCCATGCCCCACGAGGCAAAGGCAGGAATATAGGCTGGTGAAGTCCATTGGCCGGTCTTTATGGTGTCGGAGGCAAGATGGCGCAGGATATAGTCGCCGTTGCCTGAATTGCCGCCTTCGTTTCCCCGAAGGTCGATTATAAGTGCGCGTGTCTTGAGTATGGAGGGATAGATATTGTCAAACTGTTGGCAGAAATCGGCATCCATGAAATTGTTGATGCGCAGAAGTCCCACTCTGTCCTTAAGAAGCGAGAATTCGATGGCGCGCGGTGACGAAGGCCAGAATTTCCCGTCGGGGGTGTACTCTGTTTCAATGTTCGTCTTGCCGTATCTGAACGTCATATGCATGGTTTCCCCTTTCTTCGTGGCAAGAAGATTGTAGCCATTGAAGACGGCGTGTTCGCTCCACTGAGGAGTGGAGGAGGAGATAGACGGCATGATGTGCGTATATCCGTATTCTACTACGGGGATGCCGTTGACGCTAACAAGTTCCATGCCGCGCCTTATGCCCTGCTCTTCAAGCACCGGTGACAGCACCTCATCGGCGTAGACCCGTCCGGCGAGGATTACGGTCGATAAAGGGGTGTAACACTTGTTTCGGTCGTAGCCGTAGACAAATGTATGGCCGTCGCCGAGTCTGGCTGCCATGAGCTGCAGGAGTTCGCCGACACGCTCGTAATCACTGCTGTCGGCAGCATCGGCCATTGGCTCCATATTTGCTACGTAGAGGCTGTCCCAGTCAAGTTTCACGCGTTCCATAAACGCGAAATTACGTCTGACGCCCGACCACAGCCTCGAAAGACCCAGTAGCGCCAGCTCCCGTCGGGATGCGAATGCGAGCGGGTCGTGCATGGTGGCATCAAGTGAGTCGCAATGTGTCCATACCATGGGCACACATATCTCACCGGTGGTGGTTGCCTTCATGAAGCTAAGACGCGAGTCGACGCTGTCGTAGTCGTAGACATATATTGTATTGAGCGGCTCGACGAGGGTGGCTGAACAGTGGTCGTTGTAACGTATCACGAAGTTGTCACGGCCTATCTCCCGGAAGAAGTTGTCGAATTCGGCTGCCTTGGCCTGGGAAATATCGGGGAGCGAGATGCGCAAGCCCTGCGTCCATCCTTTGCCCATACCGCGCTGCCATAGGAATCCTCCACGCGCTTTGACGCCGTCGGATCCGGTATATCTGACCTTGCGGATTTCGGCTCCGGGAGCGGTGAGCACTGCGTTGTAAATGGAATCAAGGCGGACGGTTATGGCGTTGATGTCAACCTCCTGCGCTGCGATTGCAAATGGTAATGCCGCTCCAATTATGGCTGTGATGAATTTTCTCATTGTGGAATTTTTCATTAGTGATTCACAAAGATATGAATAAAATCATAATTTTTTGTATATTCGCAGCATTATCATTTATAGGAAATGAAGCGTCGCACATTCTCGTCCGGAGGGATTCATCCTCCGCAGTTAAAGTCAACCGCCGGAAGTAGTATAATACCGGTAGATGCTCCGGCATCGATAGTCTTGCCTCTGGGGCAGCATATCGGGCGCCGGGCGTGTGCGGTTGTGGCCAAGGGCGACAGGGTTGAGGCCGGTCAGTCGGTGGCGGTAGCGGATGCTGGAGGAGTTTCGGCTGCAGTCCATACTCCTTTTGCCGGGCTGGTTTCGGCTGTCGGTGAGAGGCGTGACAGTAGTGGTGTGGCTGTGGAGTCGGTGTCGATAGATGTTGATCCGGGGCAGTCGGTAGCGGATGTCGACAGACCTTTGGCTGATGTTGATCTGGCGGGGTTGGACGATGTTGTCAGAGCTGCTTCTGATGCCGGGATCGTCGGGCTGGGCGGCGCGGCTTTTCCGATGGCTTTCAAGCTTGGAGGCTGCAAAGGGCAGGAGATAGACACGGTTGTGATCAATGGAGCCGAGTGTGAGCCGGTGCTGACTTGCGACGATGCGCTTATGCGTGCACACCCGGCTGAAATCGTGGCGGGCTCGCGGTTGATCAAGATGGCTGTGGGTGCCGGGCGGGTGGCAATAGGCGTGGAGTGTAACAAGCCTGAGGCTATATGCCGGTTGCGTGAAGCGTCGGCTGCTTATGACGATGTGTCGGTTGTGGAGTTGCAGACGAAATATCCGCAAGGCGGCGAACGTCAGCTCGTACAGGCTGTGACTGGGCGCAATGTAAAGCCGGGTTGTCTGCCGCTGACCGTGGGCGTTGTGGTGCAGAATGTGTCGACAGTGTGTGCGTTGTATAGGGCTATGGCGTTCGGCGAGCCGTTGGTCAGTCGTATTGTGACTGTGGCCGGGGATGCGATAGCCCGTCCGGCTGATTATCTGGTGCCGATAGGCATGTCGATATCCGAGTTGCTGCGTCAGGCCGGAGCCGATCTTGACCGGATAGACAAGCTTGTGGCCGGAGGTCCGATGATGGGACGCGTGATAGAGTATATCGATGCTCCGGTTACAAAATCCATGTCGGCTGTGCTGGCTTTGTCGGGTCATGACGCTTTCAGGCGCAAGGTGGAGCCGTGTGTCAGGTGCGGTCGGTGTGTGGATGTGTGTCCGAATGCTCTCGAGCCGTATCTGATAGCGACATGCGGCAAGCTCGGAATGGTGGATGATGCCGCTCAGGCCGGGGCGATGATGTGCATGGAGTGTGGGTCGTGCAGTTATGTGTGTCCGTCGGCCCGTCCGATTACAGATATGATCCGTGTAGCAAAATATTTAATACGAAAATCCCGGAAATGAAGACTCTTGTAATTTCGCAGGCTCCTCATATACATTCGCCCAATACTACGACGGATGCCATGCGTCATGTGGTTGTGGCTTTGCTGCCGGCGCTGGCGGTGGGGCTGTGGTGGTTTGGCGTTTCAGCGGCGGCTGTCGTTTTGGCGGCCGTGATATCGTGTCTGGCGTCGGAATGGCTCATAGCGCGGTTTTTGATGGGGCGCAAGGTGAGTTTCTTCGCCTGGGCGCCTCTCGTCACGGGACTGTTGCTTGGTATGAACCTTCCGGCCGGAGTGCCTTTGTGGATGGTCGCGATAGGTTCGCTGTTTGCGATAGGTATAGGCAAAATGGCTTTCGGCGGTCTGGGGTGCAATATATTCAACCCGGCGCTGGTGGGACGCGTCTTTCTGTTGTTGTCGTTTCCGGCATTGATGACATCATGGCCTGTGGCCGGCGAGGGGCGTCTGTCGGTGGCGGATGCTGTGACAGCTCCGACTCCGCTCATGCTTGCCAAGCAGGGTGTCGTGCCTGACTCTTCGGTGGTTTTCGATGAACTTGCCGGCAGTGTCGGCGGATCGCTTGGCGAAGTCGGCGCGGTAGCGATATTGCTTGGGCTGGTTTATATGCTGGTGTTGAGGATCGTGACGTGGCATATACCGGTGTCGGTGATAGTATCGGTCGGTGTGATGTCGTGGCTTGCGGGCGGCAATCCGTTGTTTGATGTTGTTTCGGGTGGAGTGATGCTGGGCGCGGTGTTTATGGCCACCGACTACGTGACTTCGCCGATGACTCGTAGAGGTCAGATCGTGTATGGTGTCATGATCGGTGTGATTACCATCGTCATCCGGCGCTGGGGTATCTATCCCGAAGGAGTGTCGTTCGCCATATTGATAATGAATGGAGCCACGCCGCTGATCAACCGATATATGAGGCCGCGGCAGCGCCGATGCATGGAAAGGAGGTGCGCATGAAACGGGTGGATTCTGTCTGGCGGATGATCGCTGTGCTTGGGCTTACGGCTTTGATGTCGGGGGTGCTTCTCGGATTTTTTCATGACCTGACTGCCACGCCGATCGCACAGGCGTCGGCCCGAAGGCTGTCGGAGTCGCTTCGGGAGATGATGCCTGCGTTTTCAAACGATCCGCTCGCGGACGCGGCACGGATGTGTGTCGATGGCGACAGTGTTACGATATATCCGTGCCGGAATGGCGGGAAACTGGTTGGAGCCGCGGTAGAGAGCGTCAGCCACAATGGATTTGGCGGCGACATACGAATGCTTGTTTGTTTTGCTCCTGATGGCGCTGTAGGCGGATTTCGTGTACTCGGTCATTCTGAAACTCCCGGACTGGGAGCTAAAATGGAAGAATGGTTCAATGGCGAACCGCGCAGGTCGGCAATCGTAGGATATGCCGGCGGCGGGCAGTTGAAGGTGGGCGCCGATGGCGGTACTGTGGATGCGATAACAGGCGCCACTATCACGTCGAGGGCGTTTGTAGAGGCTGTAAATCGGGCTTGTGATATTTTTAATCGTTATCGAAATGAGCAAGTTGAAGATCGTTCTTAACGGGTTGATTAATGAGAATCCGACATTCGTGCTGCTTTTGGGCATGTGTCCGACTCTCGGTACGACGGCGAGCGCTATGACGGGAATGAGCATGGGGCTTGCGACGATGTGTGTCCTGATCTGTTCCAACGGTGCGGTGTCGTCGCTCAAGAAACTGGTGCCGGCAAAGGTGCGGATTCCGGTATATATAGTTGTTATAGCCACCTTTGTCACTATACTCCAGCTTTTGCTCAAGGCGTATATGCCTGAGCTTGATGCGGCTCTCTGCATATTCATACCTATTATAGTGGTCAATTGTATTCTCCTTGGTCGGTCGGAGGCATTTGCTTCGCGCCGGAATATAATAGATTCCATGGCTGACGGTCTGGGTATCGGTCTGGGTTTTACAGT
>JAIDKJ010000294.1 GCA_029051835.1 Paramuribaculum sp.
GTTTTAATTAAAATGTTAACATATTAGTCGCAATATGGCCAGGCTGCATGTCCTGCCAGAGATTACGAATTCGGCTGCAAAGTTACGATTTTCCGAGCGTTCGGCCAAATTCTCCCGCTGCTTTTTCGTGCTTTTTTTGCAATGTCGGAGCTGATTATATGGTTTTTGCATGGTCAGACCGGGGCGTGGGTTGAATATCGGTGGCGGTGGACGATGTAATTCGAAGGGTTTTCGCTAATTTTGCACTAAAATTGTGTTGACAATGACAGATCCACGACTTATATCAATCGAAGAATTTGACTATCCTCTTCCTGACAGTCTTATAGCGCGTCATCCGCTGGCCGAACGCGACACGTGCCGTCTGATGGTGCGTCATGGCGATGGCATGCTCGAGGAGCGTGTGTTCGCTGATCTTCCACAGCTGTTGGCGTCCGATGATATGCTTGTGATGAACAATACGCGCGTCATAAACGCCCGTCTGCGTTTCCGCAAGGGCGGTGACGAGCAGGGCGCCCGCATAGAGGTGTTCTGTCTTGAGCCTGTCGGTCCGGCTGATTACGAGCGGTCGTTCGCATCGCGCAGCGGATGTTCGTGGCGCTGTTTTGTGGGCAACAGCAAGAAGTGGAAAGAGGGGAGTGTGGCCATGACCGTCGAGGTGGCAGGCGAGGGCGCTGTCGTGCTGACGGCGCGACGTCTGAAGCATGAAGGGGCATCGTCGGTCATAGGGTTTGAATGGGACTGTCCGTCGGTCACCTTCTCCCAGATCATCGAGGCGGCAGGCGAACTGCCTATTCCGCCATATCTTAACCGTGATACGGAGGAGAGTGATCTGACGGATTATCAGACGGTCTATTCACGGATACAAGGCTCGGTGGCGGCTCCCACAGCCGGACTGCATTTCACTCCGGCGCTTTTCGACACTTTGCGGCAGCGAGGAGTCGAGTTGCGGGAACTCACTCTTCATGTCGGCGCCGGCACTTTTCAGCCGGTCAAATCCGAAACGATCGGCGACCATCCGATGCACAGCGAGTTTATAAGTGTAGGACTCGGCATGATCGAGGAGTTGGCTCGGACGGATCGTCGTGTGGTAGCTGTCGGCACCACTTCGG
>JAIDKJ010000295.1:0-430 GCA_029051835.1 Paramuribaculum sp.
GTTCCAGACGTGCGCTTTCGAGGTCGCTGAGGTTCTGGCTCAATGTGTTTTCGAGTTTGAACCTGTCAAGTGAGGCTATGGCTTGCCCTTTTTTTACATGCTGGCCGTTCTTCACCATTATGCGGTCGATCACAGCGTCGGTCGATGCGAAGCTGAGGTCGGCAAAATCATGTGCGCTGACTTTTCCGTTGCTCATGGTTTCATGGCTGAACATTTTCGGACCGAGTTTCATGGTTTTCACTTCCGCTATTTTGGAGGGAAGCACTGTCGTCACGCTGTCGGTATCGTTGTCGGCGCTGTCAGATGCATTGCCGCAGCCGATAGTTCCGGTCACGAGCATTGCGCATGCTGTGAGTGATGCGGCTAATGTCAGTCGTTTCATTGCAGTTTATGGTATTCTGATTGGTTCTTTTTTTATATTTGACGGTAA
>JAIDKJ010000295.1:440-4726 GCA_029051835.1 Paramuribaculum sp.
CTGTCTCGTGGGCGCGGAGATGGGTATACGAGACAGTCGTTACAATACGTTAGATTGTTTAATGTTTTTTCACAACTGATACTGTGCGGGCGTGATATGACAAGGCGGCAGGTCAGATATTCCTGATTATATCGACCCTGCCGCCTTGTAGTGATATGCGTCTGGATACGTGGCTATTTCAGATTCTGTCTGGCCTGTTCGAGATAGGCTTTCATGGCGTCATGGTCGTGGCGCTCTACTATCTCCTTCAGCGTGGCCAGACGCTCTACTATCTGGTCGAGCTGCGAGGGGGTGTTGGGGTTGAAAAGTATCTCGCTCAGCAGGAAGTCGTCCTCCGACATAAGGCCGCGGGCTATCGCCATGTGGCGCTTGAAGGTCGTGCCCGGTGCATCCTGATGTTTCATCACCGAAGCGAAGACGAGAGTCGATGCAAACGGGATTGAGAGCGAATAGGCTATCGTGCGGTCGTGCTCTTCGAAGGTATATTCCTCTATGTGCAGGCCGAGCTGTCCGTAGAGATCTTTGAAAAATACGCGTCCGAGGTGATCGCCTTCGCTGATGATGATGGCGTTTTCATTGGCAAGATTGCTCAGTGATGCGAATGTAGGGCCAAACATCGGGTGAGTGGAAACGAACGGGTGTCCGCACGAGGCATAGAATTCCGGCAGACCGGTCTTCACCGACGAGATGTCCGAAAGTATGCAGGAGCGGTCGAGGTGGGGCAGCACGGCTCTGAATGCGTCGAGCGTATATTTGACCGTGGCGGCGTTGATCACCATCTCGGGCTTGAAACCGTCCACTTCGTCGAGGTCGCTGAACCGTTGCGCGTTGTAGGTGAACCGCAGCCTCTGAGGGTCGGGGTCGTAGACGGCCACTTCGTGGGTGAAAGAGAGCAGGTCGCTGAAAAACGACCCCATCTTGCCTGCTCCCATTATCAGTATACGCATACGGCGGATTCAGCGGGCACGATCGTTCAACACCTCTATCTGCTGACGCACCGATTCGTCGTGGATGGCGAGCAGTATCGTGCGCATGAAGTTTTCGTCCATGCCCATCTCCTGTCCGAGCGTCACACGGGTGCGTATGATGTCGTTGTAGCGGTTGGCCTGCACCACCGGCATGCGGTGTTCCTTCTTGTACTGGCCTATCTCGCGCGACACTCTCATGCGCTTCGCAAGGATTTCGAGCAGGTCGTTGTCGATCTGGTCTATCTGCTGGCGCAGAAGGGTCAGGTTTTCGGTCGACTGGCGCGAGTCGCGCACCACGAGAGTGTTGAGAATGAAGTTGAGTATCTCCGGCGTCACTTGCTGCGAGGCGTCGCTCCACGCTTTGTCGGGATCGCAGTGGCTCTCGATTATCAGGCCGTTGAAGCCCATGTCGAGCGACTGTTGCGAAAGCGGGGCTATAAGTTCGCGTTTGCCTCCGATATGCGAGGGGTCCACGATGATCGGCAGCGAGGGGAACCGCAGGCGAAGCTCAGTGGGGATATGCCACTGGGGCATATTGCGGTAGAGATGCTTGCCGTAGGCGCTGAAGCCGCGGTGGATGGCTCCCAGACGCCTGATGCCGGCGTTGTAGATGCGCTGCATGGCGCCGATCCACAGTTCGAGATCGGGATTCACCGGATTTTTCACCAGCACGGCCACATCGGTGCGGCCCGATTCCTGCAGAGTGTCGGCGATCTCCTGCATGGCGAAGGGGTTGGCCGACGTGCGCGCTCCGATCCATAGCAGATCCACTCCGGCTGCCAGGGCGTCGTTGACGTGCTGGCGGGTGGCTACTTCGGTGGCGGTGTACATGCCGGTGGTTTCCTTCACTTTCTTGAGCCATTCGAGTCCCGGAGCGCCCACCCCTTCGAAGCCGCCCGGCTTGGTGCGGGGTTTCCATATTCCGGCACGGAATATCTTGATGCCGTTGGCGGCGAGTTCGGTCGCGGTGGCGAGCACTTGTTCTTCGGTTTCTGCGCTGCAGGGTCCGGCTATGACGAGAGGTCTGTCAGGGTCTATGCCCTTGAAGACGATAGGTTGCAGGTCTTCCATTGGTTACTGACGTTTTATTGTAGATTTATTGTTGGTTTATTTTTTTGTCGATATGATGCGGGCGAGCGCTTCGCGCAGCTTCTCCTCTGTGGCGCAGAGCGATATGCGTATGTAGCGGTCGCCATTGCTTCCGAATATGAATCCGGGGGTGATGAACACTCCCGACTCGTAGAGCGCCCTGTCGGCCACGGCCTCACTGCCGCTTTCGCTGTCGGCTATGCGTCCCCACAGAAACAGTCCGCGCTGTGCCGGATCGAAGGTGCATCCCAAGGCCGTCATCACCTCTTCGGCCACGGCACGGCGCCGTGCGTAGGTGGCGTTGAGAGTCTTGTACCATGATTCGTCGGCCGCAAGTCCTTTGGCGGCGGCCAGCATCATGGGGCGGAACTGGCCGCTGTCGATGTTTGACTTCACTTTGAGTATCCATTCGATCATCGTAGGGTTGGAGGCAAGCATGCCCATGCGCCATCCGGCCATATTGTGGCTCTTGCTCATGGAGTTTAGCTCGATGGCCACATCCTTGGCTCCCTCCACCTGCAGCAGGCTTGTGGGGTTGTCGTTGAGTATGAAGCTGTAGGGGTTGTCGTGGGCTATCACTATGTCGTGACGCCGTCCGAAATCCACTATGCGCTGCAGCAGTCCGAGAGTGGCCTGGGTGCCGGTAGGCATGTGCGGATAGTTGACCCACATCAGTTTGATGCGGTCGAGGGGCATCTTTTCGAGCTGGTCGAAGTCGGGCAGCCAGCCCCCCTCTTCGGTGAGGTCGTAGCTGAACACTTCGGCCTGCGCCAGACGGCTCACCGACGTATAGGTGGGATATCCCGGGTTGGGTACGAGAACGCCGTCGCCCGGATTGAGCAGCGCGAGCGATATGTGGAGTATCCCCTCTTTGCTTCCTATCAGCGGCAGGATCTCCGTCGACGGGTCAAGCTCCACGCCATACCAGCGGCTGTAGAAGTCGGCGTAGGCCTGGCGCAGAGCGGGGAGGCCGGTGTATGACTGATAGCTGTGGTTGCCCTCCTTGCGGGCTTCTTCGCAGAGGGTGTCGATCACTCCGTCGGCCGGCATTCGGTCCGGACCGCCTATGCCGAGCGATATGATATCATGTCCCTCGGCATTGAGTCGTGCCACTTCGCGCAGTTTCTTGGAGAAGTAATATTCTTTCACCTCGCTTACTCTCGAGGCGGGTTGTATCGATTTTGTCATGATTCAGATTTCGTTTTTGCATTCTTGGTATTCTCCCAGCACTCTGAAGTCGTTGAGCAGAGGGCGCACGGCATCCACGGCCTGACGGTAGCGTACGAATGAGTCGAACGTCAGGTCGATATAGAACCGGTACTCCCATTCGCGGCCGATTATCGGCATCGACTGGATCTTGGAGAGGTTCATGTCGTAGAACGAGAATATGGTCAGCACCTTCGACAGCGCTCCGTGGGTGTGGGGGAGTGTGAAAACGATCGAGGATTTGTTGAGCTGTTCTTCGCGTGGCTTGAGCTCAGGCGCCATAAGCGGATCGGCCAGTATCAGGAAGCGGGTGAAGTTGCGCTTGTTGGTTTCGATGCCGCGGGCGAGTATTTCGAGTCCGTAGAGTTCGGCGGCCAGTTCGCCGCACACTGCCGCGTGTCCCATGAGCTTGTTCGTGGCTATATCCTTAGCGCTTCCGGCCGTATCGAGTTTCTCCACGATACGCAGATTCGGATGGTGGCGCAGATACTGTTCGCACTGCATCAGAGCCATCGGGTGGGAGTTGACCTCGGTCAGCGAGTCGATGTTTTGTCCGGGCAGAGCGGCGAGCACGTGTGATATCCTCATCTTGTGTTCTCCGACAATGGTGAGGTTGCTTTTGCGCAGAAGCTCGTGATTCTGGAGCAGGGCGCCTGCGATGGTGTTTTCGATAGCGAGTATGCCGAGCAGCGATGCGTCGGTGTCGAGAGTGTCGAACATCGCCTGAAATGTGTCGCAGGGCACAGTGTCGATCTCTTTCGGAGCGAAGTAGGCTCTCGCTGCCGCGTCGTGGTAGCAGCCCGCTACTCCCTGTATTGTCACTTTTGGTTTCATTGCTTATCTGTATGGTCAAATAAAAAATCCCGTCGACCTTTGATGGCGCCGGGATTTGTTATGTTTCATTCAATTTTCGTTGCAGTCGTTGATTCAGGCATGCGAAATCCCGTTTTTATTTTTGGTAAAATAAAAATACGAATAATAATATGCGCTAAATCGTGTCATGCGTTCTCTATTGTTTTGCAA
>JAIDKJ010000296.1 GCA_029051835.1 Paramuribaculum sp.
ATTCTAAGCCAGTACACAATCAAAAACACCGCTGAAGCCGTGATCGACTTCGCAGGTACAGGACTTTCCATCCTTGAGGTGTCACACCGCAGCAAGGAGTTTGTAGCTGTCATGGAAGAGGCCCGCGCGCTTGTCAAGGAGCTTCTTGAGGTGCCCGAAGGATATTCGGTGCTGTTCCTCGGCGGAGGTGCCAGCCTCCAGTTCTGTATGGTGCCGTTCAATCTGCTTGCCCGCAAGGCAGCCTATATGGAAACAGGCACGTGGGCAGTCAACGCCATAAAGGAGGCCCGACTGTTCGGAGAGGTCGACGTCGTGGCTTCGTCAAAAGACACCAACTTCAACTATATCCCGAAGGACTTCACTGTACCGCAGGATGCCGACTACTTCCACTACACCTCCAACAACACTATCTACGGCACTGAAATACGTCATGATCTCGATGCCGGAAAGGTGAGATTGGTGTGCGATATGTCGTCCGATATATTCTCTCGTCCGGTAGACGTGTCGAAATACGACGTGATCTATGCAGGCGCACAGAAGAATCTCGCTCCCGCCGGAGCCACCATAGTCATAGTGCGCGAGGATGCTCTGGGACATGTAGAGCGGGCTATACCGACCATGCTCGATTACCGCACGCATATAAAGAAAGATTCGATGTTCAACACCCCTCCGGTGCTGCCGATCTTCTCGGCTCTGCAGACTCTGCGCTGGTATAAGGAGCAGGGAGGAGTGAAGGAGCTTGAAAAGCGCGATATAGCCAAGGCCGGAATGCTTTATGAGGCTATCGATTCGTCGCGCATGTTCGAAGGTACGGTGAAGGATCATGCCGACCGTTCGATCATGAACGTATGCTTCGTCATGAAGCCCGAATACAAGGAACTCGAAAAAGAGTTTGTGGACTTCGCCGCCGCGCGTGGCATTGTCGGCATAAAGGGTCATCGTTCGGTAGGAGGTTTCAGAGCCTCTCTCTACAATGCTCTTCCGATCGAAAGCGTACGTGCGCTTGTCGAGGCCATGAATGAATTCCAGTCGTCACACTAAAATACGCAATGATATGAAAGTGCTCGTTGCAACCGAAAAACCTTTTGCGGCCATAGCCGTGGAGGGAATACGCAAAGTGATGGATGAAGCAGGCTATGAACTCCTGCTTCTGGAAAAATATCAGTCCAAGGCGCAGCTTCTTGAGGCCGTGGCCGACGTGGACGCTCTGATAG
>JAIDKJ010000297.1 GCA_029051835.1 Paramuribaculum sp.
TTCGTCATCCCCGCCGACTGGAAGGGCAAAGACATCATAGCCCATTTCGGAGCCGTATCGTCCAACATGTATCTCTGGGTCAACGGCAAATACGTGGGCTACGGAGAGGACTCCAAACTTGAGCAGGAGTTTGACCTCACCCCCTACCTCGTACCCGGCAAAGAGAACCTCATCGCATTTCAGGTGATGAGATGGAGCGACGGAACATATTTCGAAGATCAGGACTTCATGCGCTACAGCGGCGTCGGACGCGACTGCTACCTCTATGCCCGCGACAAAAACCGTGTGGAGGACATCCGCGTGGTGCCCGATCTCGTCAACGACTATCGCGACGGACGTCTGACTGTCGACGTCAAGCTCAAAGGCAAGGGAGTCACCGATCTGAAGCTCTACGACCCGCAGGGCAAGGAGGTGGCGCAGGCCACTGTCAAAGGGAGCGGCAAGGCTGTCATGGAAGTGGCATCGCCCGAAAAATGGACTGCCGAAACACCCAGCCTCTACCGCCTTGAGGCCACTCTGGCCGGCGGACACGAAACCATCCCCGTGGCCGTAGGCTTCCGCAAGATAGAGCTTAAGGGCGACCAGGTGCTCGTCAACGGCAAGCCGGTGCTGTTCAAGGGCGCCGACCGCCACGAGCTGGATCCCGACGGCGGATATTACGTAAGCAGCGAGCGCATGCTTCAGGACATCAAGATCATGAAGGAACTTAACCTCAACGCCGTCCGCACATGCCATTACCCCGACGCCAACGAATGGTACGACCTCTGCGACCGTTACGGCATCTACGTAGTGGCCGAGGCCAACATCGAGAGCCACGGCATGGGCTACGACGAAAAATCGCTCGCCAAATTCCCCGAATTCGAAAAACCCCACATAGAGCGCAACGAGCGCAACGTGGCGCGCAACTACAACCACCCCAGTATCATATTCTGGAGCCTCGGCAACGAAGCCGGCGACGGAGTGAACTTCGTTGCAGCCTACAAGGCTGTCAAGGCTATGGACCAGAGCCGCCCCGTGCAGTATGAGCGCGCAGGATATTCCGACCACACCGACATCTACTGCCCCATGTATGTAAGCCCCAAGGGCATGGAGGACTACGGCAAACGCACCGACCGCACCAAACCAATGATACAGTGCGAGTATGCCCACGCGATGGGCAACTCCGAAGGCGGATTCAAGGAATACTGGGACGTGATCCGCAAATACCCCAACCTGCAGGGCGGATTCATCTGGGACTTCGTCGACCAGTCGCCCAGATGGAAAGGAAAGTCGGGCAAGGAGATCTTCGGCTACGCCGGCGACTTCAACGAGTATGACCCGCGCCACGACTACAACTTCTGCAACAACGGACTTGTCAACCCCGACCGCCGGCTCAACCCCCACGCACATGAAGCGAAACGCGTCATGCAGAACGTATGGCTCACACCTGTGGCAGGCGCAGAAGGCCAGTTTGACATCTACAACGAATACTTCTTCCAGGATCTCGGCAACCGCGTGCTCGAATGGACGCTGCTCCACGACGGACAGCCTGTGAGATCGGGCGTCATCGACAACCTCAAAGCCGCCCCGCAGCAGCATGCACGCATCACCATCCCCTACGGTCCGACCACCGACGAGGGCGAATGGCTCCTCAACACCGCTGTAAAGACAAAGAACAGCGAAGGCATAATCGACGCCGGCACCGTGCTCGACCGTCAGCAGACCGTCATCCGCGGCTACGAAGCCCCCGCGCTGACCATCGCCAACCGCACACTGGCCAACACACCGGTGACACAGCCGACGATCAAGGACAATCTCCGCACCGTCATCGTTGTCGAGGCGCCCGGAGTGCGCATCGACTTCAACCGTCAGACCGGATTCATGACCCGCTACGATGTCGACGGCACGGAAATGATACTCGACGGCTCGAGCCTCAAACCCAACTTCTGGCGCGCACCGACCGACAATGACTTCGGCGCCAACCTCCAGAACCGCTACCGCGCATGGCTCAACCCCGAGATGAAGCTCAAGAGCCTCACAGCCGAAAAGAATGCCGACGGACTCGCCGTCGTAAAGGCCGTCTACGACATGCCCTCCGTGCAATCCAAGCTCGAAATGACCTATACCGTCAACAACGAGGGAGCTGTGCTTGTCAACGAACGCCTCACAGCCACAAAGGGCGCCAAAGTCAGCGACCTCTTCCGCTTCGGCATGCAGATGCAGATGCCTGAGAATTTCGACCATATCGTCTACTACGGTCGCGGACCGATAGAGAACTACATAGACCGCACACAGGCCGCCGACCTCGGAGTATACGACCAGACCGTCGACGAACAGTTCTATCCCTACATCCGCCCGCAGGAAACAGGCACCAAGACCGACATCCGCTACTGGAAGCAGGTCAACCATGCCGGACGCGGACTCGAATTCCGGGCAGCCGAGCCATTCTCGGCTTCGGCTCTCCACTACACCGTCGAATCGCTCGACGAAGGCACTCACAAAGTCAACCGCCACTCCGAAGAAGTGGAGAAGGCGCCGCTGACCAATCTGCTTATCGACAAGCGCCAGATGGGACTCGGATGCATCGACTCATGGGGAGCTATGCCCTACGACAACTACCTCATGAAATATGGCGACTATGACTTCAGCTTCAAGATGACGCCCGTAAGCAACGTCGTCAAGCGCTGATCGCCGACACTAGGCCACGACAACACGACAGGCCCCGCAGCCACACTAACCCTGTAGCTTGCGGGGCCTTTGTTTCCAACAAACAGTACATTATCAGTCAATAACGACACCAACTACACATCATGCGAAATCTACTGGCACTCGCAGCCGCCATGACAGTCGCGGCAGCCACAGCCTCCACTCCGGTTATGGGATGGAGTTCATGGAACTCGTTTCGCGTCGATATTTCCGACTCTCTCATCATACGTCAGGCCGAAGCGCTCGTGGCGACCGGACTCAGCGGCGCCGGATACGACCACATCAATATCGACGACGGCTTCTTTGGCCGACGCACCCCCGACGGACGCATGCAGCCACACCCTGCCCGGTTTCCGGGCGGAATGAAACGCGTGGCCCGCCACATACATTCGCTCGGGCTCAAAGCCGGACTCTACTCCGACGCCGGAGCCGTCACCTGCGGATCGATCTGGGACAACGACACTATCGGACGCGGAGCCGGACTCTACGGCCACGAGGCCATCGACGCGGCGACATACTTCGCCGACTGGGACTACGACTTCATCAAGATAGACTACTGCGGAGCCGGACAGGAACTCGATCTCGACGAACGCGAACGCTACACCGCCATACGCCACGCCATCGACAGCCTTGCAGGCAAAGAGGTGGAGATCAACATCTGCCGCTGGGCATTCCCCGGCACATGGGCCGCCGACATAGCGTCATCGTGGCGCATAAGCCCCGACATTACACCGTCGTGGCATTCGGTGCGGAACATCATTGCCACATGCATGCCGCTGTCGGGATTCTGCCGCGGAGGACACTTCAACGACATGGACATGCTTGAGATAGGCCGAGGACTGTCGGCCAACGAAGAGCGCGTACACTTCGGTATGTGGTGCATGATGTCGAGTCCGCTGCTCATCGGATGCGACCTCACCGCGATACCCGACGAGTCGCTGAAGCTCCTCACCAATCCCGAACTCATCGCTCTCAATCAGGACACCCTCGCGCTGCAGGCCTATCCTGTCAAGGCCGATGCCGGACGCTACGTGCTGGTCAAGGATATCGTCGAACGCCGCTCGCCGGTCAGAGCCGTAGCGCTCTACAATTCCACCGACTCGGTCGCCCATATATCGATAGCTCTCTCCGATCTTGAACTGCAGGGGCCGGCCACCGTGCGCGACCTCGTATCGCGCCGTCCCCTGCCCGGAGTGACCGACACACTGTCGATGACTGTCGGCGCACGCGATGTGGCCATACTGCGACTCGACGCATCCCGTCGCCTCGAACCCACCGTCTACGAAGCCGAATGGGCCTACCTGCCACTTTACAACGCACTGGGCAAACGCGCCAAAGAGATATGTTTCGTCAGCGACCCCACAGCATCAGGAGGATGGAAAGTACGATATGCGGGCGGACGCCCCGAAAACTCCATAATCTGGCCCGAAGTATGGTCCGACGAAGGTGGAGAATACGAACTGACCGTCGACTACGATCCGGCGCCGATGCGCGAGATCGTGCTGCTTGTCAACGGACAGCCGGCCGATGGCTCCCGCATCGGCCTTAACCCCGGCTACAACACCATAGAGATCACCGGAGCTACGGCATGGGTACCCGACATTGACCGCATCACTCTGCGCCGCCTCTGACAGCGAGGCATCATCTCATCACATAGCCGTATAACCTGCAGAACCCACCTGAAACCATCTTTTCACCTCCCCGAAAGACCATGACATACAAAAACGACCGGATAATACGCCACACGCTGCTCATAGCGGCTCTCGCATCGGTGACAGTGACCATTCAGGCCCGGCAACGAATTGCTGACCGCGTATGGTCAGATCTTCCCGCATTCACACAAGTGATCGAAAACCAGAACGAACGCCGGCTGACCTCCGACCGATGGGACGGCCTGTGGGAGGGCGACACTCCCCCACGCCTGCCGCGGGTCGCCGCACCCTCGGCCACGGTCAAACGATGGTGGCAGGGAGAGGACTCCGACTATCTCAATGAAGAGACAGCCGCCGCCACTGCCGGACAATACAGCAACCCGCTG
>JAIDKJ010000298.1 GCA_029051835.1 Paramuribaculum sp.
AGCCTTCATAGAGGGGGAAGGAGAACAGCCTGACATCGGACTCGCGATATTTGAGATAGCAGAGCATGCGGCTGTCGGGCGACCATGTCATTGACGACGACGTGGTGAACTCCTCTTCGTAGGTCCAGTCGGGCACGCCGTTGATCACTTCGTTTTTGCGGCCGTCGGTAGTTACGTCGACTTCGGTCCAGAAGTCGAGCTTGCAAAGATATATGTTGCCCTGATCGACAAACGCCACCATGCGTCCGTCGGGCGAGAACAAAGGCGCCTGCTGACGGGTGTGGCGGGTGGAAAGCGGCTTGAGTTCGCGCGAATGCAGGTCGTAGATATAGTAGCAGGCCGTGAATGATCTGCGATAGATGTAGGATGTTTCGTTCCACACCATCACTTTGCGTCCGTCGGGACTCATTTTGAAGCCGTCGATATGGTCTATGGTGGTTTCGCGGGTGTTGGCGAGATCCACTATCGTTTCCACCTCTTTGCCTGTGCGGGTGTCATATTTCACCACTTTCCTGCCGTCGGTGGACAGCTGCAGGTAGAATGATCCGTCGGCGGTGTAGGTGAACGAGCGCGGTGCCGCGCAGTAGTGTTCCGGACCGAGATAGCGGTCGATGTCCTTGAAGTCGGCTACGCCGGCTGCCGTGGCGCTGAGTGCCAGCGCGGCTGCTGTGGCGGTTATGATGTTGCGGAGTGTCATATTTATATAGTTGTTGTTGACTTTGGTTATGTGATCTGTTGTGATGGTTTGTGGCGCCGTTCGGTGCGTGGGTTTACCAGAGCGACAGTTGTTTGTCGTCGTCGGCCGGTGGGGTCTTCTTCGGTGGCGCCTTGTAGCCGAAGTCGTCGTCGTTCTTTTCAGGCTTATCCTGTCGTGGCGGCGGTGTCGAGTCAAACCAGTCGGTCGAGTCCATAAGCTCGTCGATGGCGCTGAAACGCTTCGGTTGGGGAGCCTCTTCGCTGCGTTTGCGTCGGCCGCGCTTCTGCCGTGGTTTTTTCTGTGCGGTCTGAGCCGGGGCGTCGGTAATGGCAGGCGTGATCGACGATTCGGGCATTATGTCGGGTATCTCGGCCAGTTCGAGATGCGACATGTCGTGGGCGTCGCGGCTTGCCAGGCGGTCGGCTTCGCGCAGTGCGTCGGCAAGCCGGGTGTTGAGGTTGCGTATCGTGTCGTCGCGTTGAAGCAGGTCGGATTGTAGTTGTTCGGCCTGTTTGCGCGCTTTTTCGAGATCGTTTTCGGCTTTCTCGGCCTTACGTCGGATTTTGGCGTATTCCTTAGCGTCGGTCTGTTGCGCCTTAATGTCGTCGGCAAGCCTGTTTTTCTCCTCTGTGACGGCTGTCAGCTGTTCTGTAGCTGCATTGAGCTGTTGCTGCAGATCGTTGATCGCGGCGTTTTCCTTGCGCAGTTTTTCCAGCTCGTCGAGCAGATGGGCTGTGGCGTTGGGGTCGACAACGCCTTCCCCTCCCACTCCGGCCACGCGCAGACGGTTGACCATGCTGCGGTTTTCGAGCAGGAGCTGTTCCTTTTCGGCTTCGAGGGTGTTGACTTTCGATTCGAGATCGTGGATGCGTTCGGCCATGGCGCGTTTCTGGCGCTGGTTGCTCAGACGTTCGCCTTTTGACTCCTCGCGCCTCTGTTCGAGCAGCTGCTTCTGCTGCCGAAGATTTTCGACCTCCTCCATGAGATCGCGGCGTGTGTTGCCCCACTCTTCCAGTCCCATGTCGTGGGCGCGTTTCACGGCCAGGCGTATGCGTTCGGCCACATCGGCGCTTATACGTTCGAGCAGGTACTGTTTCTGCGCGTCGGTATCAAGACACCGGCTGACGAATTCGGGCTGTGTGGAGTTGAACAGATCCACTACGGCAGTCAGTATGTCGGCCGGAAGAGTGTCGTCGGCCGGACATTCAGGCCTGCATCCGGCGATGCACTGAGCCTCGGTCGGTTGGGCCGTGACAGTCGCTCCCGGATCTTGGGGCATTATGTTTTCGGGCAACTCCTCTTCCTCGTCGGAGTCGAAGTTGATGCCGAGTGAGCGTCTTATGGATTTTATGAATGACATTGCGATGCGTTGTTTCGTGTTATTGGCTTTGTTGGGCGGGCTGTGGCAGAGCCACGACCCCTATCCCTTTCTTTCCGTTGATGCCTATGGCAAGCGGCGAGGGGAATGTGACTACTCTGACGAATTCCGTTTCGAGGTCAGCCTCCATCGAGTCGAGAATGTCGACGTTGAAGAATCCGTTGCCCGCTGCGGGGTCGATGGTGAAATATCCTACTCCGAACGATGTCAGGTTCTGGAAGAAGTGGGTGCCCTGACTCGGCTCCACACGATAGTCGCCTACGGCCGACTCCACAATGAGCCGTGCCGATGCTATCTGCGGCCACTTGACGGGTATGCCGAGGGCGGTGTCGCTCGATCCCCATCGTCCGGGACCTACGAGGATGTAGTTGTCGCCGTCGGCGGTCATCTGACGGTTGATCTTCTCCACTTCGCGGGCTATCAGAGGATTGTTGGATGAGGAGAATTTTTCGGGCCGGACATATACGATCTTGCTCACGCTGTCGATGGTGCCGTGGCCCAGAGCTGTGTCGGAGCGCATTATGAGCTGGTCGTCGGGAAGTTCGAGCAGATGTTCGTCGACAAGCTCCTTGCGGTCTACTATCGGACGGATCTGCAGCCAGTAGAGGTGTCCCTTCGAACCTTGTCCGGAGCGGTCGATGGTTCCGGCAAACTCAATCTCTACAGGACGGCACATCTCCCGCTGTCCGGTGGTGAGCATGAAGTCGAGCGCTTCGGCCAGCGGGTAGGCTTTGTGCTTGAGTATGTTGTTGAATGTCACCACGCGGCGGCCTTCGCCGGCATCGTTGTCGCGTAGCACATTGTCGCGGTAGTCATAGACCGAGGTCATCCACCGCAGGGCGCCGGTGGGCGCTATGTCCTGCACTGATTTCTTGACTATGTTGAAGCCGTCGTCGACTCTGAAGTCGATAGTATTGTCGCCGGTCGACAGCACATACATGCGGGTCTGAGTGTCGCGCAGCGCAAGTGACAGCTCCGAGGTCTGAAGCACGGCTTCGGGGTGGCGCGGCGAGAATCGCAGACCCATGCCGCCGTCGACGATATATTTGCCGAGGCCAACGGCCAGTTCGGCCACACCGTCCTCGGGCTGTTCGTGTCCGATCGGATAGTAGTTGAGCGAGCGTCCGACGCCTGAGAACGACGGGAAATAGAAGCCTCCGGCCTCTTCGCCCACCACTTCCTGGATTATGACGGCCATCTTTTCCTGGTCGATGACGTTGGAGGTGGCTGTCATGTAAGCTTTGGAGTCGGCATAGAATACCGACGCATATACGGCCTTGATGGCGTCGGAGAGCATCTTTAGCATCTCGTAGCGGTCGGTGACCCGCGGCACCATATAGGTGGAATAGATGCCGGCAAAGGGCTGGTAATGCGAGTCTTCAAGCAGGCTGGAACTGCGTATGGCAAGTGGCTTGTCGACCACTTCGAAGAGCGCGAAGAAGTCCTCTATCAGGCGTTCGGGCAGCCGTGCCTGAAGGAAATATTTGAGTATGGTTTCGTCGGGGGCGTCGCTTAATGCCAGCGGATATAGCCCGTTGGTGGCCATGAACTCGTCGAAAATATCGGTGCAGAGCACCACTGTGCGCGGTATCCTGACGGTAATGCCGTCGAGGTTGTCGCAGACGGGATGCTTTTTTATGATCTGGTCGATGAACGCCAGGCCTCGGCCTTTGCCTCCGAGGGATCCCTCGCCTATGCGTGCGAAGTTGGAGTAGTGGTCGAACCGGTCTTTGCGGAATACGGCCACCACGCCGCGGTTTTTCATCTTGCGGTATTTCACGATGAGATCGAAGAAAAGACGGCGCACGGCCGGCACTTCGTCGATCGAGTAGAAGCGGTGGCTTTTGACCACGTCGGCTATCGGGAACAATGCGCGTGAATACAGCCAGCGCGATATGTCGTCGGTGGAGGCGTGGTGGAGCAGCACTTCCGACGGTATGTCGGAAATGCGGTATTGCAGATCTTTGAGCGACTGTATGCGCATGATCTCGCTGCCTGTGCGCGGATCGCGGAGCACGAGGTCGCCAAAGCCGAACTTCTCTTTGATGGCGGCTCCCAGGTCGACGGGGAGCTTCTTGGAGTTCTTGTCGATAAATACGCATCCGAGCTGCATCACCGGATCGGAGTTGTCGGAGTCGGACGATTCGACGATGATAGGCAGATGCGGGTCGTGGCTGCGCAGGAAGCTTGCGAGTTTCAGTCCGGCGTGGATATCCTTCACTCCGTCGCGCTTGAACGATACGTCGCTGATCACTCCGAGCAGATTGCTGCCGAAGCGGCGGTAGATGTCCATCGCTTCCTCGTAGTCGCGGGCAAGCATCACCTTGGGACGTCCGCGCATGCGCAGCATCTGTTCGTGTTTGTTGAGCGCTTCGGTCGATGATTCGTAGGATTGCTTGAGTAGGTTTTTGTAGACTGTCGGAAGAACCGATGAGTAGAACCTCACGGAGTCCTCCACCAGCATGATGACCTGCACGCCCACTTCGTTGATGTCCTTTTCGGCGTTGAGTTTGTCCTCAAGCAGCTTGATTATGGCGAGCAGCAGATCGACGTTGCCGAGCCAGCTGAACACGTAGTCGACACATCCGAGATCTTCGTTGGCCAGACGGCGCGATACCTCTTTGGAGAACGGTGTCAGCACCACTATGG
>JAIDKJ010000299.1:0-2306 GCA_029051835.1 Paramuribaculum sp.
ATGTGATAGCCTCCGTGTCGTCTTATTTCGGCTATTATGTCAAAGGGGGCGCCCTCGAGGTGGGTAAGGCAAGCACCAACGCCGTAGTGACCAGCAGCATACTGATATTGCTGCTCGATGTGGTACTGACCAAACTTCTGCTGCAATGATTGAAGTAAAAAATGTCACCAAGTCGTTTGACGACAAGACCGTGCTCCACGATGTGAGCTGTACTTTCGAAACCGGCAAGACCAATCTCATCATCGGCCAGAGCGGATCGGGCAAGACTGTGCTGATAAAGTCGATCGTAGGACTGCTGCGTCCGGAGCAGGGCGAGATACTCTACGACGGCCGCGATGTGATGCAGATGACCCATGATCAGGTCAAGGAGCTGCGTAAGGAGATAGGTATGCTGTTTCAGGGTTCGGCGCTTTTCGACTCCGAAACGGTGCTCGGCAATGTGATGTTTCCGCTGATGATGTTTACCGATATGAGTCATGAGCAGCAGCTGGAACGCGCCCGCTTCTGCCTCGATCGTGTCAACCTCAAAGGAGCCGACGCCAAATATCCGTCGGAGATCTCCGGCGGTATGCAGAAGCGTGTGGCCATAGCGAGAGCCATCGCCCTGAATCCGCGCTATCTTTTCTGCGATGAGCCTAACTCCGGACTCGACCCGAAGACCTCGATACTGATCGACGAGCTTCTGAGCGATATCACCCATGAGTATAACATCACCACGATAATAAATACTCACGACATGAACTCGGTGCTCGGCATCGGTGAGAATATCGTGTTTATCAATAAGGGTCACCGCGAGTGGGTGGGCAATATGAACGAGATCTACCGCACCGATAACGAGGCGCTCAACGATTTCGTGTTTGCCACCGACCTGTTCCAGCGTGTAAGGCAATATGTGGTCAGCCACGAGCAGCCTCGCCCGCAGCAGTATTGACGGCTTCCGGCGTCGGGGCAATGTTTTATAATGGCCTATGATTCCAGTCGTTGTGTCAGGCTATGACAAAGCGGCGAAGATTGCGTAGCCGCACTATGCCGAAGCTCACGGCTGTGGCTACAAGCAGCGGGAAGAAAAAGTCGTAGCGTCCGGTCATCTCCACCGTCAGAAACAGTGCCATCAGAGGGGCGCGCACGGCTCCGGCCATCATGCCGGCCATTCCGGCATAGACCATCTGTTCGGCCGGCAGTTCCACTCCGGTCGTGATCCTGACAATATTGGCAAACAGCAGCCCGCCGACGGCTCCGGCAAACAGGGTCGGCGCGAAGTCGCCTGCCACTCCGCCCGCACTGTTGGAGGCCGAGGTGGCGAACGTTTTAATGGCTACGATAAGGGCTGCTGCGGCAGTCAGTGCGGCGGGTGCTCCCGCCGATTGCAGCACGCTCCCTTTGAGCAGCGGCGCGGCGTCGCCTGCCAGCAGCGATGTGATGACCGGGTAGCCTTCGCCGTAGAGAGCCGGAAACATCATCAGGGCCACGGCGAGAATGAGACCGCCCGACAGATTGCGGAGCCACGGATTGGCTATGGAGTTGTAGACCCGCTGCATGACCGTCATCATCGACGAGTAGTAGAGCGCATACAGGCCGATGAATACGCCTAAGGCGAGAAACCATCCGGTCATGGCCGGGTCGAACGATGATGCGGGCGCGTAGGCTATATCGGGTGTGAACCCCGACAGCGCGTAGGCCGTGGTGGCGGCTGTGACGGTGGCTGTCAGCACTCCCATTACGGAGATCGTGACGAGCTCCATGCGCAGCACTTCGAGCGTGAACAGAAATCCTCCCACCGGCGACTTGAATATCCCGGCAATTCCGGCGGCGGCTCCGCATCCGAGCAATATCTTCATGCGGTCGGGCGTGAGCTGCATCCACCGTGCCAGGTTGCTCCCTATGCCGGCGCCTACGTAGGCTATCGGGCCTTCGGCTCCGGCCGAGCCACCGAAGCTGAGTGTGATGGTGCTGGCTATCATCGGGCTCCATATCGACGAGGTGCGCATGGTGTAGTTCTTGTCGCGCAGGCGGCCTTTGATGCGGCTCACGCCGTGGGTGATGTCGTGGCGGAGTATGTAGCGCACGAATATGCCGGTGAGCAGTATGCCTGCCACGGGCAGAGCCACAAGCATCCAGTCGGGCCACTCACTGTGGAGTCCGCCCGTGAGCCACCGCGACGCGTGTCTTATCATCTCCTTTAGCGCATAGGCGCATACGCCGGAGCCAAGCCCGGTGATGAAGGCCAGGATGAAAATCATCGGAGCAGGGCTGATGCGGGTCTTGACCCATCCGACAAATCCGGGTGGTGTGTGTGTGGTCATCGT
>JAIDKJ010000299.1:2316-4722 GCA_029051835.1 Paramuribaculum sp.
TAAGATCGTCGGCAGCGTCAGATGTTTATTAGTGACATGTGTGTGTGTGGTCATCGTTGACGGTCAGTAATAAGAAACTGTCGGTGGCTGCGGCGGCAGGCCGCGCCGGTCGGGTTCCCTCGTTTGATATATGACTCTAACGTCTAACGATGCCTGTTGGTTTTGAATGTGAAGCTCCTGTTGAGAATGAAATTGGCCAGTGTGTAGACTATCATCCCTATCAGTGTGGCCAGGCCGTAGCCGGTGAAGGCTATGCGCCATATTCTGAACTCCATGCCGCCCAGTGGAGTATGGTCGGTCAGGAACCATACGGTCAGGAGCTGAAGCAGGTAGCAGGCCGCGAAACAGATGCAGAAGCGCAGGGCTTCGCTGATGACTCCGTTGCTCGACCGGAATACCCAGAATTTGTTCCAAACAAAGGAATTGACAAATCCGGCTGCGTATCCTGCCGCATTGGCTATCCAGGGATTTATGCCGAGGATGCCTTTGGTGAAGTAGATCACAAGCAGTGTGAGCAGCGTGTTCATCACGCCGGTCAGGGCATAGCGCACAAACTGCAGTGCGGTGGTTCGTTGTGGCTGCCGCAAATTCATTTCTCTCCGTTTTTCGACCAGTGGCGGCACCATTCCCTTATGCCGCATTCAAGGCAGAGCGGGCGGCGGGCTTTGCACACGTAGCGGCCGTGGAGTATCAGCCAGTGGTGAGCCTTGCCGATAAGGTCGGCCGGGATATGTCGGACGAGGCATTGTTCGGTGGCAAGCGGCGATTTGCTGCCGGTGGTGAGTCCGATGCGTTCGCTGACTCTGAACACGTGGGTATCGACAGCCATTGCCGATTGGCCGAATACCACCGACAGTATGACGTTGGCCGTCTTGCGTCCCACTCCGGGGAGCGACAGCAGGGCGTCGATATCGGCCGGCACTTCGCCGCCGAATTCTTCGGTGAGCCGGCGCGCCATGCCGAGCAGCGAGCGGGTCTTGTTGTTGGGGTATGATACCGATCTGACGTAGGGATACAATGTTTCCTCCGTGGCGCGTGCCATGGCTTCGGCTGTGGGGAAGGCCTCGAAAAGCGGCGGTGTGACGATATTCACTCGCTTGTCGGTGCATTGTGCCGACAGTATCACGGCTACGAGCAGCTGGAACGGAGTAGAGTAGTGCAACTCCGTTTTCGGCTCGGGCATCTCGTTTCTGAACCATCCGATGATCCCCTCGTAACGCTCCTTTACGGTCATGTCAGTATGGTTTTTGCGGTCCAGATGCCGAGAATGCATGCGGTGACGCCTCCGGCCAGTGATATGGCGAGATATAGCGCCGCGCGCAGAGTGTCGCCTGCCGAGAGCAGGCGGGTGGCATCAAGAGCCAGGGTGGAAAATGTGGTGAAACCTCCCAAAATGCCGGTGAATACAAGAGGCTGCACATGGCGCGGGAGTGTCGTGGCAGAGCATATCTGCCACAGCACGCCTATGATGAACGAGCCTATGAGATTCACGGTGACGGTGTGCCATATCCGGCCGGAGTCAAACCATCCGGTGGTCATAAGCCCCCATCGGCCGAGCGATCCGATCGCTCCTCCGGCGGCTACGCACAGGCCTTCGGCAAGCAGGGCCGGAAGAGCCATTGTCAGCGTGCGGAGGTGAATTCTTCGAGGAAACGGCGGTCGTTTTCAGAGAACATTCGCAGGTCCTTCACCTGATATTTCAGGTTGGTGATGCGTTCAATGCCCATTCCGAGGGCGAATCCGCTGTATTCCTTCGAGTCGATGCCGCAGGCGTCGAGCACGTTGGGGTCGACCATGCCGCAGCCAAGTATCTCCACCCATCCGGTGCCTTTGCAGAATGAGCATCCCTTGCCTCCGCAGAGGTTGCAGGATATGTCCATCTCGGCTGATGGTTCGGTGAACGGGAAGTAGCTTGGACGCAGGCGTATGCGTGTGTCGTTGCCAAACATCTCGCGGGCGAAGTAAAGGAGTGTCTGCCGCAGATCGGCGAATGTCACATGGCGGTCGACATACAGTGCCTCGACCTGATGGAAGAAGCAGTGGGCGCGTGCCGATATGGCTTCGTTGCGGTATACGCGTCCGGGGCAGATGATGCGTATCGGCGGCTGGGAATGCTCCATGACGCGGCTCTGCACCGATGATGTGTGGGTGCGGAGCAGCACGTCGGGGTGACGGTTGATGAAGAAGGTGTCCTGCATGTCGCGTGCAGGATGATCGTCCGCGAAGTTGAGTGAAGAGAACACGTGCCAGTCATCCTCTATCTCCGGGCCTTCGGCTATGGTGAAGCCGAGGCGGGCGAAGATCGATATGATCTCCTCGCGGACGAGCGACAGCGGATGGCGTGTGCCGAGCGGCATCGGGGCGGCGGTGCGGAAGAGATCCGTATCGTCGTCGGCCTGACTGTTG
>JAIDKJ010000003.1 GCA_029051835.1 Paramuribaculum sp.
AATACAGACTGCTCCGTACACGGCATGCACATGAAAACGCTTCTTGTGATCATAGACGGAGCGGCTGATACGGCTGACGAGGATGGCGCTACGCCTCTTCGGGTGGCCGATATGCCGGTGGCCGATACGATTGCCCGTATGTCGGCCACCGGGCGTCTTATGACAGCTCCGGGAACAAATGCTCCGGGAAGCGAAACGGCCATAATGTCTATACTCGGCTATGGCAATGATAAGCCTATAGAGGGACGGGGATGGTTTGAAGCTCTTGGAATGGGCATGGAGATTGCGCCGGGGGCTACCGTGTGGCGCTGCAATGTGGTGTGTACCGGGTCTTCGGGGGAGATTGTCGATCCCATGCCAGAGGATATTGCTGAATCTGAAGCAAAGCGGATGATAGAGTCGTCGGTCGATGGCCGATCTATTTTAGCCGCCCGGCATATAGGCGGTCTTACCGGGATCGTTGTGACTGCTGTCGGATCACCGGCCGGACATCTATTCTGTTCGCCATACGAAGCTTGCTCGTCTGGATCGCGGATGCGTCCCATTTCCGATCTTCCTGACTGGATGTGGTTATTGTCGGCCTGACATGCGCTTTCTATTGCTCCGCTGTCGTATAAGGCCGCGCTTGTCGCAGCCACTCCTTTGGTCAAAGGCATAGGGAAGGCTCTCGGTATGGATTGCATTAACGTGTCAGGAGCTACCGGCGACTGTTCGACGGCGCTCGAAGCCAAGGCCGATGCCGCTATCCGCGCGCTAGACGACACAGGATATGATTTTGTAATGGTTCATGTCGAGGGTGCCGATATGGCGTCGCATTCAGGTTCATTCAGTCTGAAACGATCCTTTCTTGAAGCGATCGATCGTCGTTTGCTGGCTCCCTTGTGGAAGCGTGTGGCGGAAGGCGGCGACACAGTTCTCGCACTTTTGCCCGATCATGCAACATCATGGCGCCGGCGGTGTCACACGTCGGATCCTGTGCCGGTATGCTTATATATTCCTTGGATGGAGGCCGATACAATCGACCGTTTCGATGAAGCCTCTGTCGCAGGCGGTTCGCTGGGAATCATACGGCCCGGCGGCCTTGCCGAAACAGTCAACGAGTTGCGCAAACATCAGAAAAGTGTGCAGTCGTAAGGCGTCGTAAGGATATATTCGTTATTTTTGTTGAACTAACCAAAATACACAGACCATTATGGCAAACAAAAGGACACTCAAAAAACAAATCCGTTATATATGTGGCGATTGCGCCGCTGAATGTGCTATGGCATGCGAGATCATTCCCGGAGTTGACTGCAACAAGTTGAGCGATGTCGTATGCAGTCTGGCAAAACTGCAGACCGAGTCACTGGCACGAACCACATTCAGTTTCGACAGATCGCGCGCCGAATTCGACAACGCGGGCGCCTACCGCAAAGCACGTGCCGCCTATAATGCTGCTGCATTCAAGAAGCTGCGCGGCGAATTCCACGCAGACCCGCTCCGCATTGTCACGGAGATGAATTCAGC
>JAIDKJ010000030.1 GCA_029051835.1 Paramuribaculum sp.
TCACATACCTTACTGCGTGTTCAAAACCTGGTTCCTTGACAAGGAGTGACATCTTTTCGCCAAACTGCGAATCGTCAAAAGGGGCTATCGCTTTGAAATCGTGTAGATTGTCCATATTATTCATTTCAGGCCGCAAGCCGATGCGGCATCATTCGGGAGTCAAAGTTACAAATTTTTATTCACTTGCGTAGCTCTCAAGCGCCATTTTTCAATCATCCGGCACATATCGTCGGGCACATCCGACGTAAAAAACATCTCCTCCCGTGTGGCCGGATGCACAAAACCGAGAGTGCGGGCATGCAGAGCCTGACGCGGACACAGCGCCACGCAATTATCTACAAACTTACGATAAGCCGCCGTACGCTCACCACGCAAGATCTGGTCGCCCCCATAACGCGCATCACTGAATAACGGATGACCGATGTGCCGCATGTGGGCACGTATCTGATGCGTACGTCCGGTTTCAAGCACGCATTTCACCACGCTTACAGGCCCAAGATCCTCCAGCACTTCATAGTGGGTGACCGCGTGACGCCCGTATTCGCTGCCCTCGGGAAACACATCCATACGCAGCCTATCGGAAAGCGACCGTCCGATATTGCCCACGATCGTACCCTGACGCGGCGAAGGGCATCCCCACACGACCGCTACGTATTCGCGCTTGGTGGTCTTTTCGAAAAACTGCCGTCCGAGGGCTGTCTTGGCATCAGGCGTCTTGGCCACTACGAGCAGGCCGGACGTATCCTTATCAATTCGATGCACGAGTCCCATACGCGGATCATCGGCGTCATAGTCGGGATTGTCCTTGAAATGCCAGGCGAGAGCGTTGACCAGCGTGCCGCTGTAATTGCCATGTCCGGGATGAACCACCATTCCGGCAGGCTTGTCGACTACAAGCACCGTATCGTCTTCATACACAATATCGATCGGAATATCCTCCGGTATGATATCAAGCTCATAGCGCGGCCTGTCCATAACCACCGCCACGACATCGAGCGGCTTCACGCGATAATTGCTCTTTACCGCGCGTCCATTT
>JAIDKJ010000300.1 GCA_029051835.1 Paramuribaculum sp.
CACACGCCGCCACACCAATGCCCTGAGGCACCGCACGACAGGAGCCGTCACGTCGGCTGACAGCTTGTAAATCTCGTAATAAATCGCTATATTTGCATAAAACGAAAGCGACTCACTACACCGACAGCTGACAACCATGGCAAAGGAAATTCAGTTTATACTATACAATCTTCCCGACAACTCCGGAACAGTGCAGGCTATAGTTCAGGACGACACTTTATTCCTGACCCAAAAAGCTATGGCCGAATTGTTTAACGTAGAAGTAAACACCATCAACTATCACCTCAAGGAGATTTTCGCTTCAGAAGAATTGGTTGAAACAGCAACTATTCGAAAATTTCGAACAGTTCAATCCGAAGGAATACGACAAGTTGAACGAGAAAGATCCTTTTACTCCCTCGATGCCATCATCAGTGTCGGATACCGCGTAAACAGCCGCCGCGCCACATAGCCCATACACCGCGCTATCGGTGTGTTCATAACGAAAATCCCGGAAGAGAACCCTGTCAGGCAGGGTTGACTTCCGGGATTTTAGTGTCGGGCGGAGATCATGCGAGAGTGTATTTGCACCGCACCGGCGACACGATCGTGCCATCCTTCTTGAGCTGTGCAAACACCTTGTCCACCACTTTCTTGTCGAGTCCGGTGACCTCGGCCACCTTTGATGCGTTGACCGGCTCTCCGGCATTGCGGATAGCCTCTATCACAGTGTTGCGTTCATCCATAATATCGTCTGTTATTTATGATTAAACAATCGGGTTGCTGATTGAAAACAGATGGAGCGCCGCCGGTCATCGGCCGCGCTCCATCGCAGTATCATTCTGTATGGCCACGGGCCTTATTTCACTTCCTCGAAGTCAACGTCGGTCACACCGTCGCCGCTTCCCGGCTGCGGGCCCTGCTGTGCGCCGGGCTGCTGACCGCCCTGCTGCTGAGCCTGGGCCTGAGCGTTGTGGATAGCCTGCTGGGCTGCGCCGAATGCGGCCTCCACCTCCTTGATAGCCGAATCAATAGCGTCGATATCCTGAGCCTTGTGAGCCTCCTTGAGGCGGGTAAGAGCTGTTTCGATCGGAGCCTTCACGTCAGCGGGCAGCTTGTCGCCAAGCTCGCTGAGCTGCTTCTCGGTCTGGAATATCATGGAGTCGGCCTGATTGATCTTGTCGGCGCGCTCTTTCTCCTTGGCGTCGGCAGCCGCTTTGGCAGCAGCCTCGTCCTTCATGCGCTGGATCTCGGCGTCGGTCAGACCGCTCGAAGCTTCGATACGGATGCTCTGCTCCTTGCCGGTGGCTTTATCCTTGGCCGAAACGTTGAGTATACCGTTGGCGTCGATCTCGAAGGTCACCTCGATCTGCGGTATGCCGCGCGGAGCGGGAGCGATGCCGTCGAGGTGGAATTTGCCC
>JAIDKJ010000301.1 GCA_029051835.1 Paramuribaculum sp.
GCATCAATCTGTTGGTTGCAGCTGATAAAATCACAGCAGCACGACTGACATATCGCATGGCTTTGACACATATTACACCCGAGCAAATAATACTTGTGCCACAGAGATATTCTAACACGCCCACACCCAAACAACTTTCAGAAGTCACGGAAGGAAGAGCTTTTCAGAGTCCATCCTGCTTGCTTCAATGCAAAGCACCAACAAATTTCGTTTCGGTATCATGGGACAAAAAAGTCAATTTCTGCAGTTTTGCAAAAGGCAAAGAGCCACTGCCGAGCATTGACTACTCGGGATTATGTGCGGCAATGTCAAAAGTTGACTTTCAACCATGCACAAATGAAGGATATCGACCGGAGTAAAATAGCTTATCCGATACAATCATATCAAGAACAAGAAAAACCCTTGAATTATCAACTCATACAGAGCCGATAATTCAAGGAATGCAGTCATTATAAACCTTCAGATCAGGCCAATCACTTCCGCGCCACCGATATGGCCTCACGGCATTTGTCGGTGATATACTGCCAGTCGCCGGCGGCTATGCGGTCTTTGGGGAATAGCTTCGATCCCATGCCCACGCAGAACACTCCGGCGCCGAACCATGCCTGAAGATTTTCGGCCGTAGGCTCCACGCCGCCGGTCACCATCAGCTTGCTCCATGGCATCGGTGCAAGGAGCCCCTTCACGAATTTAGGACCAAGCACGTCGCCGGGGAACACTTTGCACAGATCGCATCCTGCTTCCTGCGCCATACCCACCTCCGAAACGCTTCCGCATCCGGGGGTATAAGGGATACCACGCCTATTGCATGTTTTGGCCACTTCCGGGTTGAACAACGGACCCACTACAAAGCAGGCGCCAAGCTGTATATACAGAGCCGCAGTTGCAGGCTCGACCACCGACCCTACGCCCAACGCCATCTCCGGGCACTCTTTGGCCGCATATTTCACCACTTCGGCAAACACCTCATGGGCGAAAGCTCCGCGATAGCTGAATACAAACGCGCGTATGCCTC
>JAIDKJ010000302.1 GCA_029051835.1 Paramuribaculum sp.
GCTCGCCACGGTCGAGGCGCTCCTTGATCTTGGCGTGGGCTATGTCGCGGCCTACGATAATGGTGCCGTTGAGCGACAGGCGCGTAGCCACCGGATATTTCGAGAGTTCCTTACGTATCTCGGACATCGGACGGTTGAGGTCGATCTTCACTACCTGTCCTTCGCCCTCGCGGCGCATCTCTTCGGGGATCAGCTCGCCGGGATTGGAATCGAGCTTTTCGATCCAGAGTCCCTTGCTGTTGATCTTCGCCTTGACGTTGCGGTCGGCCGAGCAGCTCACTCCGAGGCCCACGGGGCACGAAGCGCCGTGGCGCGGCAGACGGATGACACGTATGTCGTGGGCGAAATACTTGCCGCCGAACTGTGCGCCGAGTCCGATGCGCTGAGCTTCCTCGAGGAGCTGTTTTTCGAGCTCGACGTCGCGGAACGCATGGCCGAGTTCGTTGCCCTCGGTAGGAAGATTGTCGTAATATTTCACCGATGCCTTCTTGACTGTAGCGAGGTTCATCTCGGCCGATGTGCCGCCTATGACAAACGCGATGTGATACGGAGGGCATGCGGCTGTGCCGAGGCTCTTCATCTTCTCCACGAGGAACGGGACGAGCTTTTCGGGTGTCAGCAGCGCCTTTGTTTCCTGATAGAGATAAGTTTTGTTGGCCGATCCACCTCCCTTAGCCACGAAAAGGAACTTGTATTCGTTGCCGTCGACCGCATGGAGATCGATCTGTGCGGGGAGGTTGCATCCGGTGTTGACCTCATCGAACATTGTCAGCGGTGCGTTCTGCGAGTAGCGCAGATTGTCCTCGGTATAGGTGAGGTAGACACCTTTGGAAAGACGTTCCTCGTCGCCGCCGCCGGTATATACGTTCTGTCCCTTGTTGCCGTGGATTATAGCCGTACCTGTATCCTGACAGAACGGAAGCTGCCCCTTGGCTGCGACTTCGGCGTTGCGCAGCATGGTGAGAGCCACAAACTTGTCGTTTTCGCTGGCTTCGGGATCGTGGAGTATCTTCGCCACCATCTCGTTGTGCTCTCTGCGAAGCATGAAAGCATTGTCGTGTGTGGCCTGACGTGCGAGCACGGTGAGCGCCTCCGGATCCACGACGAGCATCTCGTGACCGTTCCAATTCTCGGTCTTCACATAGTCGGATGTCAGAAGATAATACTCCGTAGTGTCAGCCGACATCGGAAACATCTCCTGATATCGGAATGGTTTGGTTGCCATAGTCAGATATGTATTTATGTTTTATATGTTTATTGTATCTGAATGGCAAAGTTAACAAATTTGATTTCATAAAGCAAAACTTTAATGCACCTATTCGCGTTAATATCTTAAAAATACCAACATATCTCAACAATCATGATCAAAACCGCATTATTCGCTTCAATCGCACTTGTGTCGCTGACGTTTGTTTCGTGTGATGAAACAGCCCGTCTGGCCAAGGAGATTCAGGGCAGCTGGTGTGGCACGCCCGAACGCCTCTCTAATGAGATGTCGGGCACGGCCAACATTGTGGAAACATTCAATTTTGTGCGCGACGACAAAAAGAACGGCGGTCCGCTGATAATCTCGGCGATGGTAGATGCCACCGGCCCGCTGCAGCCGTCTGACCAGATCGTACAACCCTACGCGCTTACGGCGGCGGCCGAAGTGTCGGCTCAGGGAGTGTGGACCGCTATCGACGACGATGAAGTGAGTGTGGCGATAGACCCGCAGTCGATCGAGATCGAAATAGATCCGGCCGCCATAGCGTTTGACACCAATCTGCTGACAGAGCAGGAAATGCCGGCTCTCGACTCAATACGTCCGCTCGCCGCTACAGCGCTCAAGGCACGCCTGAAGAGAGAGATAACCACGCGGTTTCTCGAGCTCAAGCACCTTGACGATGTGAAGGTAAAGAAAAACCTGCTGCGATATGAGGTCGGGAAGAAAGACATCACCATGTCGCGGCTCGGAGATATAGAGCCGACGAAGTAATCACGCGCTTACCATGCAAGGATAGCGTCGAGATCCACGGCGCGGTTGTGATCGTCAAGATAACGCCGCGCCGGTTTCTTATACCCCTCCGACACGACCGACAGCGACGGATCGAACAGCGGCGAGCAGATGCCGGCAAGCTGCAGCGACGTGTGGTAGACCGACCGCGACGTGCTGACCGGCGCCTGCCGGTTGGCTCCGGCTGCAGTCAGATAGCCGGGATGACGCGCCGACATAGCGTCGGAGATCCACACAATCATCGGGACATCGATCTGCCAGCGGCTCGGCACGGGAGAGGCATGGAGAAACAGATGACGGTCATCGTCGAAAATATCCTCGCCGTGATCGGAGGCATAGACCATAGCGCACTCGGCGCCCGACTCGCTCAGACACGACGCCACGGAGTCGAGCATAGCCGCCGTGTAAAGTATGGTATTGTCGTAGGCATTGTCAAGGCTCGCCTTGGCCGACAGAGAGGCATCGGTGTATCGATCGGGGAGAAAACGGGCGAATTGCTCAGGATAACGGTCGTTGTAGCTGAAATGGGAGCCATAGGTGTGGAGCACAACGAGCTGCCGGGAATCACGGCGCGCCAGTTCGTCCCTGAGCAGCGGCAACAGCTCCATATCGAACGACTCCGTAGAAGCCCCCGGCTGTTCCTTGACAAACAGAGTGGTGTCGGCCTCGAACGCGAAACTGTCGATAAACGAACGGTTGTAGCGCTGATTGGAAAAGAACGCCGTGCGGAATCCAGCCTCACGAAATGCGGTGACAATGCTTTTGACCGAATATATTGAATCGCCAAAAGTATCGGCTGTGAGATGCGACAGCAGCATAGGCACACTCTTGTGGGTGGTGTTGGACTCGGAATATGCACACGGGAAGCTCACAAAACCACCCTCAGACAGCGACGGGGAGGTCGGACGGTCATATCCGTTGACCTGCCACCGGTCGCCACGTGCCGTTTCACCTACGACGATCACCACGACGCGCCTTGCGGAGTCGGCAGGCCAGAGATCGGACGCATGGGCCGAAAACGACGCCGAAGTCGACTCATAGGCGGCAAGCCGTTCCGTGCGGTCGACTGCAAGCACGATATTATAAAGCACATTGAGCGGATATATGTCAATCAGAGGTCGCACCGGACTGTGGCCGGGCAACGATACCGCAATCGACAGCATCGCCACCAGCAGCGCCGACAGAGCAGCACGACGGGCGACAGAGATCATACGGCGGCCTGCACTCCAATGACGCACACATCCGACGACCGCGAATACGAGCGGAGGCAGATACATCAGGCATACGGTCAATATGGCCGACAGCAGATTGCCAAGAAGCTCACCGACTTCGGTGGGATTTGTCGTGACCACGTTGAGGAACATATCGACCGCGATAATCGAGCGGCCGTAAAGAAACAGGAGCACTATCTGGAACGCTCCCAGCACCATAAAGGGGAACGTGGTGAGCACCGTGACGCCTATACGGCGCGAACATGACAGCCACAGACCGAACACGCCTATCGGGAAAAGAGCGTTGGCCATGCGTGCCGGCCACGACATATGTTCGGTGACGGACAATGCCACCGCCGGAACGGCGAGCATGACCAGGGTCCATACGAGCAGAAGACCGGCGAAGGTCCGCGATGAAAAGAGAGAGCGAGAACGGGTTTTCAGACGGCAGATTATATCAGAATGCTTCATTTATATTAAAAGAGAAAGATGACGACCCGCGGCCGATGCCATAGTCGAGCCTCACATTGCAACGTTTTTTGAACTCCCACCGATAGCCCAGTCCGACACATGGCAACACACGGCTCCATCTAACACTCTCGATGGCCGGGGTGACGACTCCCGCGCCCGCCCAGAAGGTCACACCGCTCCGGCGCCACACGTGCTGACGCAACTCGGCCACCACATTGAGGACACATTTGTCGCGATAGCGACCCTCGTAATAGCTCCGCATGCCGCCCCCCTCGTCGAGGTTGGACATCATACTCCAGCAGACATTGCCATAAGCAAACCGTCCGGCAACCTGAGCCGCAAGCACGCCGCCACGCCACAGAGGGGTGTAGCGCGCAAGCCGCAGTGAGGTAAAACTGAACGCATAACTGTTGCTGAGAAACCTCGGGCAGAACTTCTGATCGAGCACGAAAAGCCAGCCCGTAGCAGGCCCGGTGTGGGAATCGCGCGAATCATATTGCAGACGAAATCCCGCGCCGACCGTGTTGGTGACCATATCCTGACCCTGCCACAGCTCCGGACGCTGAGCCTTGCGGGCATCGTAATGATGGAACTCAAGCGCCGGACCTGCAAACATATTGGCGCCAAGTCGCCACATAAATGTAGCGGAAGCCCTGTAGGACAATAACCTATAGGACGACTTGCCGGCATCGTGGCGCTGACTGTCGAAATTCAGCCCCCAGAATTCGGTGGGGAAAGAGTAGAAATATATATTGTAATCGATACGGCGGCGGTCGGAAGGAAATATATGCGTGCCACGCAATCCGAGCAGAGCGAATCCGGCAGTAGAGATATCGGAATAGAGCGACACATTGGAGGGGATGGCCGACGTATCCGACCGATCGGCAAGATAGTTGCCGGCAGCCACAAGTCCGATGCCGAGCTTGGTGTCCGAGGCATAATGCGGGCCGCCGATAAAGCTGACATCGAGTCCCTTGCTATAGTCGGGCTTGTTGGACTCGGCGAAATAATCGAGCAGCCGGTCAATGACATTGCGTCGGGGCGGCAAAGTATCGGCCGGATGCTCATCGCCGTGGTCGACCGCTCCGCCGACAAGCGGAACGATGATCATTGCCACCACAAGAAGTATTTTTTGAAACTGACCAGTCATTGCGGCGCAAAGGTAAGTAAAAATGCTCTAATCAGAGTGTGGAATGCCACTTAATATTTTCGTCTATACGGTCAGCATGTTGTCCGCAAACGCCACAAAACGCCGTCGGAGCAGAACTGTAGCGCCCCGGCAGCGTTTAAGAAATAAGCAAACAATCAACGTATCGACTATTTGATCAATGAGAAAACTTCTGAGCATATTAACGGTCGTGGTGTCCGCCATCTATCCGGCGGCCCGCGCCACATCATTGCCGACACTATCGGAAATGGAATTGCCGGCTCCGGGGATCTCACTGCCTCAACCGCCGGAGGTGCCGAAGACGCTGACACTTCATAACACATCAGCAGAATCTACACCGTCTACACCGGCCGACAAGCCTGCCGGAAGCATCATAGCCGAAGGATGCTGGTCGAAAAAGCCGAGTCTTTATGATTATCCCTATTCGCCGACAAAATCAATGCGCGACTGGAACCGTCTGTGGGCAAACACGGCCGTGCTGATGGGCGGCGGCCTCACCGCCCTCGGCATACTCGAACTGCTTCCTCAGGAATCGACAGCATGGAACAGCCATGAAAACGGCAAGACTCCCCTGTTCAAACGCTGGCTGCGACACGTGAAAGAGGGGCCGGTATGGGACGGCGACAAATTCATATTCAACTTCATACTCCACCCCTACGCCGGAGCCGCCTACTATATGAGCGCCCGCAGCTGCGGATTCAACTACTGGGGGTCGTTTATATATTGCTTCTGCATCTCCACCTTCTTCTGGGAATACGGCTTCGAAGCTTTCAACGAGATCCCCTCGGCGCAGGACATCGTAGTGACATCGGTAGTAGGGTCGATCATGGGAGAGGCGTTCTATCACGCCAAGCGTCAGATAATGGCCAACGGCTACCGCATATTCGGCTCGCGCGCTCTGGGATATGTGGCCGCATTTTTCTGCGACCCGGTCAATGAAGTGATGGGCTACTTCAGAGGCGACCAGCGCAGAGCCATACGTCATTTCGACGGCACAAGCCGATCCCAGGCGAGCGCATCGGGAGGATTCGTATTCAATCCGGCTTCGCGCACGGGAATGCGCTACGGGCTGACACTCACATGCTCTTTTTGACAAATACCACTTTTTGACAAACATCACTGACAAACGTCACAACATATACTTCAAAAATGCATTAACTTTGCATACTCTTCACTACAAGATATGAACATAACACGGAAAGCAAGCCTTGCGGCACTACTAATGTCGACGCTAATCTCAACAGCCCAGACGAAGACCGAACCGATCCCTTACGGCGACTTCGAGCACTGGGTGCGCCGCACCTTGCGCGAATCGGTGGTGATAGGCGGCCACGAAAAGGTGCTCTACGAGGTAGGACCCGAGAAGAACATAGCCGGCAAAGACAACGCCGCCTATCGCAATCTTGGCGGTTCACCGTGGGCCACGAGCAACGTCTACGCCAAAGTTTCGGGCGTGACCAAAGGATCCAACGCCGTCTATCCGGCCAACCGCACAGCCACCAACCGTTGTGCGAAGCTATGCACGCAGATGGAGCGCGTCAAAGTGCTCGGACTGATCAATATGGACGTGATGGTGGCCGGATCGATGTTTCTGGGAGAGATGATCGAACCGATCACAAGCACGAGCAACCCTTACGCCAAGATGGAGATGGGCATACCCTACACCAAACGCCCCAAGGCTCTGGTGATGGACTATTCGGTAGACATGCCTCAGACCGACACCCGTGTAAAGTCGACCGGCTTCGGCGGAAAGAAAGTGCTGCCCGGACGCGACGAAGCGGTGGTGTTCGTGATGCTTCAGCGCCGGTGGGAGGATTCCCAAGGGGGCATACATGCCAAGCGCGTGGCCACCGGCGGCGAGAAATTCAACCGTGGCACGGCATGGCAGTCGGGGCACAGAGTGCCGCTCGTATATGGCGACGTATCGAAAAATCCGTCATTGTCGTGGATCCCGCTGCGCAACGGCGACAACGCCTATTACGCCCATAATTCAAAAGGAAAGCTCGTCAGGATCCAAGAGGAGGGATGGGACTCTCCCGATGCCACACCGACCCACATAATCGTGATGTTTTCGGCAGGCAACGGCGAGCCATACGTAGGCACCGAAGGACTGACGCTATATGTGGACAACGTAGGCTTTGCCTTCTGAGCCGAACCCGACAATACGATACATCAACACGAACAACTCACTACACATATATGAAACATTTCAAACCCAAAGCATGGATGCTGCCCCAGCCGGTACTGATCATCGGCACTTATAATGCCGACGGCACTCCCAACGCAATGAATGCCGCCTGGGGCGGCCAGTGGGACTCCAACGAGATCATGATCTCCATGGGCGCACACGCAACGACCGACAATCTTAACCGCTGCGGCGACTTTACCGTAGCATTCGCTACCGCCGGAACAATGCCCGCCGCCGACTATGTGGGGATCACGAGCGCTCGTCACGATCACGACAAAATGGCCGCCACCGGCTGGCAATCGTCGAAGGCAGAAAGCGTCGACGCCCCTGTATTCGACTGCTTCCCGATGACCATGGAATGCCGCATCAAGGAGAAACTATATGAATCGGAAACCGGCTACTACATCATAGCGGAAATCATCGACATATTGTGCGACGAATCATATCTGGCCGAGGACGGCAAGCCCGATGTCGAAAAGATGGATCTGATCACTTTCGATCCCGTGCATTCAGGCTACCTCACTCTGGGCAAACGCATCGGCAACGCATTTTCCGACGGCAAACAACTGAAACGACAGTAATCCGGACGACAGAGCACTACGGCTGCCGATAAAGATATAAAAAAAGTCTTGAACAGTCAGATATAAAACTGATTTTCAAGACTTCTATCATACCGTCGGGGTGAAAGGATTCGAACCTTCGACCCCCTGGTCCCAAACCAGGTGCGCTAACC
>JAIDKJ010000303.1 GCA_029051835.1 Paramuribaculum sp.
CATTCTGGAAAGATGTTTCCGATGGCCGGCCGTTTATTTTTCAACGTCTGAAGTCAACCGATCCGGAGAAAACCATGGTTTCTGACTAAATCATTTCAAACATTCATGACAGCATTTCAAACAAAAATCAAATGTTTGTATCCGGCAGGAGAAATTTTTAGTAATTTTGCTAATAATTAATCACGGAACTCACAAAATGGGATTTTTCGATTTATTCTCAAGAAACAACAAAAAGGAAACGCTCGACAAGGGGCTGGAACGCACCAAGCAGGGAGTTTTCTCCAAAATAGCAAGAGCTATAGCCGGCAAGAAAAACATTGATGATGATTTTCTCGACGAGCTTGAAGAAATATTTGTGACTTCGGATGTAGGGGTTGATACCACACTCCGCATCATCGAACGGTTGCAGGCACGTGTGAAGCGCGACGGATATGTCGGAACATCCGAACTCAACCGTCTGCTTTGCGAGGAGATCGAAGCTCTGCTTGCCGACAAGCCTGACAATGCTTCGTCCGACGATTTCAAGCTTCCCGCATCAGGTACCAGACCGTATGTCATCATGGTCGTGGGAGTGAACGGCGCCGGCAAGACCACCACCATCGGCAAGCTCGCCGCACAATACAAGGCGGCAGGATACAATGTGATGCTCGGCGCGGCCGATACGTTCCGCGCTGCGGCTGTGGAACAGCTCGAAGAGTGGGCCAGAAGAGCCGATGTACCTATCGTAAAACAAAAGATCGGAGCCGATCCGGCATCGGTGGCATTCGATACGCTTCAGAGCGCCAAAGCCAGAGGTGACATTGATGTGGTGATCATCGACACAGCCGGACGCCTTCACAACAAGAAGGCTCTGATGGACGAGCTTACCAAGATACGCAACGTGATGCGAAAGATCGTCGACACCGCGCCCGATGAAGTGCTCCTTGTGCTCGACGGAAGCACCGGACAGAATGCCTACGAACAGGCCCGCCGATTTGCCGAAGCGACCGATGTGACCGGACTGGTTGTCACCAAGCTCGACGGCACGGCTAAAGGGGGAGTGGTCATAGGCATATCCGAGAGCATGCAGATCCCCGTAAGATATATCGGACTTGGCGAGGGCATCGCCGATCTGCAGGTGTTTCATAAGAAGGAATTCGTTCAATCATTATTCGGATCCAAGTGATGAAACCGCAGCGCGTGTGCCTCTACACCCTCGGGTGTTCAAAAAATCTTGTGGATTCGGAGCGCGTGTTGAAACGTCTGGAGGATGCGGGTTTCGAAGCAGTCCACGAACCGTCGTCGACCTTGCGTGGAGATACGGTGATCATCAATACGTGCGGATTTATCGGCGACGCCAAGGAAGAATCGGTCAACACGATACTTGAATTCGCTGCTATGCGCACGGACGGACGTGTGTCGTGCCTGTACGTAATGGGATGCCTGTCGCAACGCTACAGGGAAGAACTCGCGGCGGAAATTCCGGAGGTCGACCGCTGGTATGGAAAGACCGACTGGGATACTCTGGTGAGCGATCTGTCGGCCCGCAATGCATTGCCGACACCTGTTTATGACCGCAAGATCACAACTCCGTCGCATCATGCATATCTGAAGATTTCGGAAGGATGCAACCGTTTCTGCGCATTCTGCGCCATACCGCTGATCACCGGGCGTCACCGTTCACGTCCTGTAGAAGAGCTCGAACAGGAGGTAAGGATGCTTGCAGGACGCGGCGTAAGGGAATTCAACGTCATCGCTCAGGATCTGTCGGCCTATGGCACAGATCTGGCCGGATCGCGCAGTCGTCTGGCCGAGCTCGTATCACGCCTGTCGGATATCAACGGAGTGGATTGGATCAGGCTGCATTACGCCTATCCTGCCGATTTCCCGACCGATGTGCTCGACGTCATTGCACAACGCCCCAATGTGTGCAATTACCTCGACATAGCCCTGCAGCATATATCCGATCCGATACTCAAGGACATGCGGCGGCATATCACCCGCTCACAGACCATAGAGCTGCTTGACGAGATACGTTCGAGAGTGCCGGGCATACATCTGCGCACCACTCTTATGACCGGATTCCCCGGGGAGAGCGAAGAGCAGTTTGAGGAATTGATGGAATTCGTAGCCACACAGCGGTTTGAGAGGATGGGCGCTTTTGCCTACTGCGAAGAGGAGGGCACTTACTCTGCCATACACTATACCGACAGCATATCCTCTGAAATCAAGCAATCGCGGCTCGACCGCCTGATGGCATTGCAGGAACAGATCTCTCAGGAGATACAGAATGAGAAGATAGGAAAGCAACTGCGTGTGATGATTGACCGTGAGGAAGCCGAATACTTTGTAGGCCGCACCGAATGGGATTCGCCCGAAGTGGATCCCGAAGTGCTTGTCGAGAAGCATCCCTCTCTGTGTCCGGGTGAATTCTCCATGGTAGAGATCACCGGGGCGCTACCCCACGAACTCATGGCTAAGGTGATATGATCATATCTGAAGAACATCTGAAGGCGGCCTGCGTTTGCGTTGGCTGCCGCATACCTTTCGCGCTGGTAATACCACCGGGCCGCACGGACTCGTTGTTGTTCGCATCGCTGTCGGATGGCGAACCGGCGCTTGAAAATGACGGAAAACGGTTCCGACCGGGATTTTTCGCGACTTTTTTCGGTGATTCGCCATCGGAAGCTGTCTACATTCCCGCCGAACTGACTGCCGAACAACTGCTTGACAACGACTTTATAAAGACGTGCGGCAATATGCCTGAAGCAGAAACTATGGCTGTCGATCATTCGACAGATTTCATGAAATACTGCAGCTCGCTCAGAGAACTGACAGCCACTCTGAAGAAGAATCATGCCAAGACCGTAATATCGCGTCTTATAGCTGTCGATTCTACGACGGAGCCTCTCAACGCATTCAGACAATATGTCAATATGGTGTCAGACAATACGTTCCGTTTTATATTCTATACTCCGGCCACAGGTATATGGATCGGGGCGAGTCCGGAACTGTTGCTCAGTCATAAATATGATTCGGGTGTGTTCTCCACTATATCGCTGGCCGGTACACGCCGACCCTCGGATGACGAGTGGGATGCGAAAAACCGCGTAGAACATGATTATGTCACCGACTTCATTGATTTCCACTTCCGCAACCACAATCTCGAAGTAGATATAGCAGATGCGGCCGATGTAGAATTCGGTAGCATAGAGCATCTTTGCGAAGTCATCACCGGAAAGGGCGAAACCGATCCGATAAGCCTGCTTGATGATCTCAATCCCACTCCGGCACTGTGTGGCTTCCCTGTCGAGCAGGCTTTTGGCAATATACTCAGCTATGAGATGCATGACCGAAAGTGCTATGGAGGCATGGTCGGCATAGCCGATCATGAAGGGTTTGCAGCCTATGTGGATCTGCGGAGCTGCCTGGTTTCGCCGATTGCAAACGATATATACCGCTATAATATCTACGCCGGCGGTGGTATTACAGGCGCATCGGATCCGCTTGACGAATGGAATGAAGCGGCGGCCAAGGCCAGGATGCTTTATCAATCGGTCACCGACATGGATCCGGACACCGATGATTTATCGACCGCCTTATCGTATACAGGCTATGACGAAGCTTATTCACATACAGTCAGATGAGTCGCAGGCATGAAGATAGCGCGCAGTGGCGCACGGCTTTCGCAGTCATAGCGGCTGTAGCGATCGTAGCCTTTGTATCGGTATTGCCTTTGCGAAAGCTCACCGGGGGCATGATCGACGATTTCAATCTGCTTGCGGATGTTGTCGCAGTGGTTGATTCGCTGGAACAGTCCGACACGATCGATGTGTTGCACGATGACGCCATCGATCCGCTGCTGCGGAAGGCGATAGCCGAAAGCCGCGATGCAACAGGCAGGGATGTTGCCGCACGTATTGACTCTGCATTTACAGCCGGATCTGTCAATCAGCCGGATTCAGCCTCTGCGGTCGGACAGGTTTTAGAGCCTGACACGGTCGTAAGTCTGCCGGAAGCGCGCCCTTCAGTGAGGGATGACAACGGCGTTGTGGCTATCGAAGACTACACTCCGTCGCAAAGCGGTCTGTCGGCCATGCGTTCGGCACTGATGTCAGGACGCATGGTCAGAATCGCCGTGGTGGGCGACAGCTATATCGAGGGCGACATTTTCACTCAGGATCTCAGAGAGAAGCTTCAGAGTCGTTTTGGCGGCTGTGGAGTGGGGTATGTAAGCATGCATACCGACTTTCCCGGTTTCCGCCGGTCAGTCCGTCAGGGCGGTTCAGGCTGGACGGCACACAAGCATGGCGAAAAAGGCACATCCAATTCCTATGTAGGTCTGTCACAACATTATTTCACACCCAAAGAGGGGGCTAAAGCCCTGTCGACATACAAAGGCGACAAGAAGATCCGGCACGTTGACCAGTGGGAGATCAGCCGATTCCTGTTTGTAGCTCCCCACGGAGCCACGATCACCATGACCGATGGCGATGGCGAAAACCATACATCCACATTCGCACCCTCACCGGACGTGCAGTCGATGGAAGTAAACAAGATCACAGGATCCTTGTCGCTATCGACGTCAACGCGCTCGATCAAAGCTCTTGGAGTATGGCTTGAATCGTCGTCGGGTATTTCGGTGGAATGCATGTCGACCAGAGGATTCTCCGGCCTGTCGCTGAGCAGTCTGAACTACGATCTGTGCCGTCAGATGGACGAAAAGCTCGGATATGACCTGATCATACTGGAATTCGGTCTGAATGCAATGTCGGCGTCGCAAAAGAACTATTCGGTATATTCACGCGAAATGATAAAGGTGATACGTCATCTGCGCGAATGTTTCCCTTCGGCTTCAATCATATTGATGGGAGTGGGCGACCGCGGTCAGAAACGTGGCGGAGAGCTTCATTCGATGTCGACAGTGGGCAATATGGTATCGGCTCAGCGCGATGCCGCCCGCGAAGCCGGATGCCTCTTCTGGGATATCAGAGAAGCCCAGGGCGGCAATGACGCCGTGGTGGAGTGGAGCCGGAAAGGCCTGATCGGCAAAGATTACACCCACATGTCGCACAAAGGCGGTAAAGTCCTTGCCGAGGAATTTTACAATGCCCTCATGATGCAATTGCAATGAAACACACACACAAGATTATAACCTCACTGCTGCTGACGATGCTGTGCCCGGCGGCCATGTATGCACAAGATTACATGCCGGCCGACAGCATAGCGGAGGATGTCGTTGACGACCAGGCCGACATGCGTCAGAATCCGGTGATAGAGGGCGAGCTGATAGAATTGCCGTTCTCAGGCCATGTGCCGTCGTTTATATACCGCACAAAAAATGCGATAACCTTGAATGGCGAGGATTTCACACCGCTGTACCATAAGCTTAACTATCCCGGAAGCAGGGTGGACATACTTCATATCGGCGACAGTCATGTGCAGGCCGAGTTTTCCACTCAGGTGACACGCGATATGCTGCAGTTTGTTTATGGCGACGCAGGGCGCGGCCTTGTGGCGCCGTTGAAACTCGCATCGACCAATTCTCCGTCGGACTACAAGGTGGAGAGCACATCGTCATGGACAGCCGCTCGCGCAATAAAGTCGAGTGGCGACGGCGATATGGGATTCAACGGCCTTGCCCTGCGGTTGCGCGGATCGAGCGGCAATCTTACCTTTACCACACGCGACGACGAGGAAACGTTCGATCCGTTTGCCGAGATAACTCTATTCGGAAAAGGTAAAATCGAGATCACATCGCTGACGGATCATGACGGCAACCCCATACCATACGAATATGCTTCCGACAACAACACCGCCAGAATCACACTCGGACGCAGTGTCAATGCCGCGACTGTCCGGTTCTCTACTATCGGCGGCTACGTCTTTTACGGCGCGTATCTGTCGGGGATGCGTCCCGGTCTGACCTACAGCGTGATCGGCAACAACGGCGCCGCATTCTCCACATATAATTCAATCGGTTCTTTCTCATCGGGCATATCGCGTCTTGCCCCTGATCTTGTCATTGTGGCGCTTGGCACTAACGAGGCTTTCGGACGCCTTGACAGGGAAGCGCTGCGGGCGTCGCTTCAGTCCATGATCAACAATATCCGCAAGGATATGCCTCAGGTGCCGATAATACTCGTCACGCCTATGGAATGTCAGCGCCGAAGCTATACCCGACGCAAGGGGCGGCGCAGGGCAGCATCATATTCAGTCAACGCCAATATAGCTGCATATCGCAGTGAGATCATTGCTTTCGGACGTCGGCACCATATCGCCGTATATGATCTATACGAGGTGGCCGGAGGCGAGGGAGCATCGTCAAAATGGCTCGATGCCGGACTGATGGGAAAAGACCGTGTGCATCTGACTGCGTCGGGATACCGTCTGCAGGGCATGCTCCTTTATGAAGCTCTTATGAATCTTTTTGAACCAAAACAGTAGTTTTCACAATATGTCGATCGACTTTCCGAATATCCCTGAAATAGACTGGCAGTGGCCTGATGTGGACCCTCAACGTCTGGCTGACGTACTGCAGTACGATGCGGTCAATCCGCTGCTGTTCAATACCGGCCTGTTCATGCTTCTGTTCGCAGCCTTTATAGGCGTATATGCACTGTTGAGCCGATTCAAATACCTGAAAATGGTGTTTGTCATATTATTCTCACTGTATTTTTACTACAAATCGTCGGCCGAATGCTGTTTCATCCTTTTAGGTGTCTGTGTGTCGGACTATCTTCTCGGAGTATGGCTCGGAGCTGCGCGGAGAGGTTGGGTAAGGAAAACCTGCGTGCTTATAAATGTGCTGCTGAACCTTGGCATGCTTGCCTATTTCAAGTATTTTAATCTGCTGGCGCAGACAGTGGCCGAATTCGCCGACAAGGAGTTCGACGCACTCGACATAATACTTCCGGCCGGCATCTCGTTTTTCACCTTCCGATCGATAAGCTATATAGTCGACATATACCGACGCCAGATAGAACCGTGCCGTGATTTTCTGGCCTACACGTTTTATCTGACGTTTTTCCCTCCGCTTCTGGCAGGTCCTGTTGTGAGGGCAAAGGATATGCTGCCTCAGGTGCATGCCAATCCGAGAGCCACACGAGCCATGATGGCCGAAGGGCTGTTTCTGATCATCTGCGGGCTGGTGAAGAAGGTGGTCGTAGCCGATTACCTCAGTCAGAACTTCGTGGACCGTGTGTTCGACAGTCCGGCTCTGTTCAGCGGATTCGAGAATATGCTTGCCATATATGGCTTTTCGATTCAGCTTTACTGTGATTTCTCCGGCTATAGCGATATGGCCATCGGCATAGCTTTATTGTTGGGTTATAATTTCCTTGACAACTTCCGCTCTCCGTTCAAATCTCAGAATCCTTCGGAATTCTGGCGAAGATGGCATATATCGCTGTCGTCGTGGCTTCGCGACTATCTCTATATCCCTCTTGGCGGCAACAGGTGTTCACGATTCAGGAAAAACGCCAACCTCATGACCACGATGGTGCTTGGCGGCCTGTGGCATGGCGCATCGTGGATGTATAT
>JAIDKJ010000304.1 GCA_029051835.1 Paramuribaculum sp.
ACTCCGACACACTCTATTGACCGCTGCAGCTATTGCTGTGGCGGTCACCGCCTGCAGCCGGCATGACAATACCACAAGGCTCACCGACTATGTCGATCCGACGATCGGCAGCGGCGCGCACGGCCATGTGTTTGTAGGCGCCAGCGTACCCTACGGCATGGTGCAGCTTGGCCCTACGAGCATCACTCAGGCTTGGGACTGGACTTCGGGCTATCACGAGTCGGACAGCACCGTGATAGGGTTTTCGCATACCCACCTGTCGGGCACCGGCGTAGGCGACCTGTTTGATATCACCCTGATGCCAGTTGTCGGCGAAGTGACCTACGCCCGTGGCAATCACGACGACCCGGAGAGCGGCATGTGGAGCCTCGCCGACCGCTCACGGGAGGTGGCCAAGGCCGGATATTATGCCGTGCCGCTGACACGCTACGGCATTCTCGCCGAAATGACCGCCACCAACCGTGCCGGATTTCACCGCTACACATTTCCGGCCACTGACTCGGCCGCGATAGTCATAGATCTGCAGAACGGCGGATGCTGGGACAAGGCTACCGATACGGAGATGATGCCTGTGAGCGACCGTATGATCGCAGGGCATAGATTCTCCACCGGATGGTCCGACGACCAGAAGGTGTATTTCGCAGCCGAGTTTTCCGAGCCGTTCGAAGAGTTTACGCTCCACGGTTTTGAAAACCGCTTCGGACGCGTGTCGTTCGCTCCGATGAAGGATGGAGCGCAGGTGACGGTCAGGGTAGGCATTTCGCCCACCTCGGTCGATGCGGCGATAGCCAACCTGCGCGCCGAAACCGACGGGAAGAGCTTCGACCAAGTGGCGGCCGAGGCCGACAGCATCTGGAATCATGAGCTGGCGCGGGTGACGGTGGAAAGCGATGACACCACCGAACTGCGCAAGTTCTATACAGCCATGTATCATGTGATGATACTTCCGGCCACGTTCAACGACTATGGAGCCGCACCGGCCTACACGATCCTCTCGCTGTGGGACACCTATCGCACTCATCTGCCGCTGCTGTCTGTCATCGACAGGGAGCGCAGCGCCGAGATAGTCAACTGTATGATCGACCTCTACGAGAAGGAAGGTCATCTGCCGGTATGGCATCTCTGGGGATGGGACAACTACTGCATGGTGGGCAATCCGGGCATTATTCCGGTGGCCGACGCAGTTGTGAAACGTACGCCGGGCGTCGATGCGGCGCGGGCCATGAAGGCGATGCTCGCCACGGCCAACGACACCACGAGAGGACTCGGCGAACGACGCCGGCTCGGATATACGCCTATAGAGGCTATCAACGAGGCGCTGTCTTACGACATGGAGTATGCCATAGCCGACGCCGCTATAGCCAATGCGGCCATGGCGGTGGGCGACACTGCCACGGCGGCGGAATTTACCGGACGCAGTCATTCGTGGCGCAACTATTTCGACCCGTCGACCGGATTCGTGCGTGGCCGCGACAGGGCGGGCAAATGGCGCGAGCCGTTCGATCCCAATTTCGTGGATCACCGCAACAACGACTACACCGAAGGCAACGCATGGCAATACACATGGCTTGTGCCGCACGACATTGACGGACTTGTTGACAAGTTCGGCTCGCGTGAGATCACCGTTGAGCGGCTCGACTCGCTTTTCACGGCCGACTCCAGCCTGCGGGGCAACGTATCGCCCGACATCACGGGGCTGATCGGACAATATGTGCATGGCAACGAGCCAAGTCATCATATCATCTATCTGTACTCCATGCTCGGACGTCCCGACAAGGCGGCGGAGCTGTCCAACCGGGTTATCACCACACTCTACGACGATACCCGCACAGGTTTGTCGGGCAATGAGGACTGCGGACAGATGTCGGCATGGCTGGTCATGTCGGCGCTCGGTTTCTATCAGACCGAGCCGGCAGGAGCCCGCTATTGGTTCGGCCGTCCGCATTTCCAAAAGGCCTCTGTGAAAGTGCCCGGAGGCACGTTCACAGTCGTGCGCCGTGGCGATGGGATGAAGCCCGAAAAGGTGATGCTCAATGGCCGTGAACTTGATCGCCATTACATCACCCACGACGAGATAATGGATGGCGGCGAGCTTGTGTTTGTCATGGGATCATAGCCCTCGGCAGACAGTGCCGTGCGTGTGCCGGCGTGTTGCAGAGAATACAGATTATTATTAATTTTGCATCGCTAAAAACAAACCGATATGAAAAAAATAACTAATTTGCTGATTGTGGCTGTAATAGCCATGATGACACTGACCACTGCATGCAGTGGCGCCAAGGATGCCGCTCTTGAAAAGGTGGTAGAACAGATCAACGAGCAGATCAAGGATCAGAAAATGCCTGGTATCGTGGAGATGAAGCTCACCTTCGACGACTCTTACGTGGTCTACAACTACACCGTCGACGAGGAAGTTTCCGATATGGCCACCATCAAGGAAGGCGCCGAGGAGTCGAAAAAGAATCTCTACAACACTGTTGTAAGCCAGCCCTCCAACAAGGCTTTCATCGATCTGATCAAGACTCTCGACCGCGGCCTTAAGTTTGATTACAAAGGCAACAAGAGCGGCGAGCACGTAGAGATCGTCTTCGAGAAAGACGAGCTTTGATAGCTCCCCGTAAGGCGGAATAATTTTTCCCCCGGCATAAAAGTGCGACAGCTCCGGATCCGAAGCTGCCGCATTTTTTATGGCGATTTATATCGCTGGCATCATCGTTTTCACTATCGGTTTTATGCAGTCCCACTCTTTGAAATGAATGCAGAATTTGCTATATTTGCATAAATTACCCGTCAAATTATGTCGGTTTTGATTTTTGAAAGTCACTTATGACTCTTACATGCTGACCTGTAATGCAATGAACAAAAAAATTCTGGCTCTTGTGGCCATGATGGCGACGATCCTGCCAGTATTTTCAAGGACGGAATATTCAAAGGCCGGTTTTTTCACGGTTGACGGCACCGGTCGAACTGTCGCGAGCATGAATCCCGCATGGAGGTTTCATCGCGGAGATGTGTCGGGTGCGTCCGATGTCGATATGATATATTCCGACAAGGAGGCAATGCTTGTCGGAAAAGGCCGACTCGGCATGTCGTCAGGCGACGGTGTTTCAATCGATCCCGAGCAGGAACGGAGCGCGCGCGAAAAAAGTGCGGGCCGCCTGCTTGAAGTCGAGCGTCAGCAAAGTGAGTTCGGCGAATGACTGCCGTAGCGGGCTGAATATTGCCTATGCCCGGCAGTCCTTTGAGCGAATGTCGCGGGCGAGAGGGCGGTGCAGTGTGTGAAAATGTTTTTTTTGGCGCCGCACGGCCGCTTCTTGTGCGAAGAGATTGGATTATTCCGACTGATTTATGTAATTTTGCATACGTAAAAATTGACAACAAACTCGTAACAGAACAGATATGTCACAGAAAGCATTACTCATGATTCTCGACGGGTGGGGCATCGGCAACCACTCGAAGGGCGATGTGATCTACTCCACACCGACTCCGGCATGGGACAAACTCATGGCCAAGTATCCTCACTCGCAGCTTCAGGCAAGCGGTGAAAATGTCGGACTTCCCGACGGCCAGATGGGCAACTCTGAGGTCGGCCACCTGAATATAGGCGCCGGACGTGTGGTCTATCAGGATCTCGTTAAGATCAACAAGGCATGTGCCGACGGCTCGATCATGGAGAATCCCGAGATCAAGAACGCATTCGGCTATGCCAAAGAGTCGGGCAAGGCTATCCACTTCATGGGTCTTACCTCCGACGGTGGCGTGCATTCGTCGCTCGACCATCTTTTCGCACTCTGCGATATCGCCAAGGCCTACGGTCTTGAGAAGGTATATATCCACTGCTTCATGGACGGCCGCGACACCGATCCGCACAGCGGCAAGGGATTCATCGAAACCCTTCAGGCACACTGCGCCAAGTCGGCCGGACAGATAGCGTCGATTGTAGGACGTTACTACGCTATGGACCGCGACAAACGCTGGGAGCGTGTGAAAGTAGCCTACGATCTTCTTGTCAACGGCGAGGGAGAGCAGGCCACCGATATGGTTGCGGCCATGCAGCAGAGCTATGACAACGATGTCACCGACGAATTCGTGAAGCCTATCCACAACGCCGCCGTCGACGGCACCATCAAGGAGGGCGACGCTGTAATCTTCTTCAACTACCGTAACGACCGCGCCAAGGAGCTGACCACAGTGCTCACCCAGCACGACATGCCCGAAGCCGGAATGCATACCGTCAAGGATCTCCAGTATTACTGCATGACTCCCTACGACGCTTCGTTCACCGGAGTGCATATCCTCTTCGACAAGGAGAATGTTGGCAATACTCTTGGCGAATATCTGTCGTCGCTCGGCAAGAAGCAGCTTCATATAGCCGAAACCGAGAAGTATGCCCATGTGACATTCTTCTTCAACGGCGGTCGCGAAGCTCCCTACGAGGGCGAGGATCGCATTCTCGTGGCTTCGCCCAAGGTAGCCACCTACGACCTCAAGCCCGAGATGAGCGCCTATGAGGTTTGCGACAAGCTTGTGGAGGCTATCCGCAGCGAGGAGTATGACTTCATCGTGGTCAACTATGCCAACGGCGACATGGTGGGGCACACCGGAGTCTACGAGGCGATCGAAAAAGCTGTGAAGGCTGTCGACGAATGCGTCGGCCGCACCATTGATGCAGCTGTCGCAGCCGGCTACGAGGCCATCATCATTGCCGACCATGGCAATGCCGACAACGCCATCAATGCCGACGGCACTCCCAATACCGCCCACTCGCTCAACCCCGTGCCCTGTATCTACGTCACAGAAAAGAGCGGAGTGAATGTCGCCGACGGACGTCTGGCCGACGTGGCTCCCACCATCCTCAAGATCATGGGTCTGAATCAGCCGGCCGAGATGACCGGCCACGCGCTTATCTGATCTTTAAGCGCAGTTTCGCTATAAAACTACAGGATCCTGTGTCAGCCTTCCGGCTTTTGGCACAGGATCCTTTGTTTTTGTCGGACTTGGGGCGTATGGGTCGGTTCGGTACCGACAGTCGGGTCTTCGTGACGCCGGTCATCCACGCCGTTTTGTCAGTCGTTATATCTGATTTCATACCGTGATCGCAGCCGCTCGATGTAAAGCCTTTTCAGCCGTGAGCGGTTGATCATCTCAAGCCGGTCGGCCACATCCGAAGGCTCTTCGGGCTGCTCCAGTATGCGTCCCTCTACGGTCATGGCGGCAGTCCACGGTTCGGCGACGGTGGGAGAGGGGAGCGGATCGCCCCATACGGCATGGTCGGCCCAGCGGTTGGCTCCGCGACCGACAAGGAGTTTCACCAGTCGCACACTCTTGCCGAGCCGGCGCATCAGTTCGGCTCGGCGCTCATAGTGGTCGGTCGACGTCATGGCGCGTAGCATCGCGGTCGCCGAATCGGCCTGCTCTTGCGTCATAGCCATCACGATCTCCCCTTTGAAACGCGGCGCATCCCACCGCAGGCTGTCGCGGCACATGTCAAACAGTTGCCGGGAAGTGATCGTGTCGTTGGCCGCAAGGCTGTCGAGCGCAAGGCTTTCAGCGTCCATGACGGCCATCTGACGTGCGACGATCGCGTCGGCTGAGCGGTCGGCCTGATGCAGTTCTGCTCCGGCTTCGGCGGCAGCGGCGAGCTTAAGCGCGTATTCCTCGAAGAGCCGTAGCGATAGCGAGTCGGACTTTGTGCCGGAACCGAAAAGTTCGCGAAAATCATCTTCGCCGACGGTGATCGTGCCGACGGCGATCGTAGGAAAGCGTTCTGCCGCTGCAGCATGAGGCTGCAACGGCAGAAACATTATTGTCAGTCCTGCTGCAAGCAGGCGTAAGCTGTGGATCACTGGTGTGAGGCGCTGTAGTTGGGTGCTTCGCTTGTGATGGCTACATCGTGGGGGTGGCTTTCGGCCACGCCTGCATTGGTGATGCGTGTGAACTTCGCATTATGGAGCTGTTCTATGTTGGCAGCGCCGCAATAGCCCATTCCCGAACGCAGGCCTCCGAGCATCTGGTAGGTCACCTCGTAGAGCGCTCCCTTGTAGGGCACACGGGCGGCGATGCCTTCGGGCACGAGTTTCTTCACGTCGCATTCTCCGGCCTGGAAATAGCGGTCCTTCGATCCTTTCTCCATGGCTTCGAGCGATCCCATTCCGCGGTAAGCCTTGTATTTACGTCCGTTGTAGATGATGGTTTCGCCCGGCGACTCCTCTACACCGGCAAGCATTCCGCCGAGCATCACGCTGTAGGCTCCGGCAGCGAGCGCCTTCACGATGTCGCCGGAGTAGCGTATGCCTCCGTCGGCTATCAGAGGCACGCCTGTGCCTTTCAGAGCCTTGGCTACATCATAGACGGCCGAAAGCTGGGGTACGCCCACGCCGGCGATAACGCGGGTGGTGCATATCGATCCGGGGCCGATGCCTACCTTTACGCCGTCGGCGCCGTTGTCCACGAGATATTTGGCAGCTTCGCCTGTGGCTAGGTTGCCTACCACTACGTCGATGTGGGGATATTTTTCCTTGACAGCCTTGAGCACACCGACCACGCCGCGCGAATGGCCATGGGCGGTGTCGATCACGATGGCGTCAACTCCGGCCTCGACGAGAGCGTCGACGCGTTCCATGGAGTCGTTGGTGACGCCGACACCGGCGGCTACGCGCAGACGTCCGAGCGCGTCCTTGCAGGCGTTGGGTTTGTCTTTGGCCTTGGTTATGTCCTTGTAGGTGACCAGTCCTACGAGTTTGCCGTCCGAACCCACCACGGGGAGCTTTTCGATCTTGTGCTCCTGCAGTATTTTCGCAGCTTCCTCAAGGTTGGTCGACTGATTGGTGGTCACGAGGTTCTGGGAGGTCATCACTTCGTCAATGGGACGGTCGAGATTGCGCTCGAAGCGCAGGTCGCGGTTGGTGACGATGCCCACGAGGTGACGCTCGTCGTCGACCACCGGTATGCCGCCGATGTGGAACTCCTCCATCATGGCCAGAGCGTCGCGCACAGTCTTGCCGCGCTTGATGGTGACCGGATCATAGATCATGCCGTTTTCGGCGCGTTTCACCGCGTGAACCTGACGGGCCTGCTCGGCGATGGTCATGTTTTTGTGTATGACACCGATGCCGCCCTCGCGTGCTATGGCTATGGCAAGCTGGGCTTCGGTGACCGTGTCCATGGCCGCCGATACCAGAGGTACGTTGAGCTCAATGTTGCGTGAAAACTTGGTGCGGAGGTTGACCTCGCGGGGGAGGACTTCCGAATAGGACGGGATAAGAAGGACATCGTCAAATGTCAGTCCGTCCATTTTTACTCGATCTGCAATAAACGACATAAACTGTATGAAACGTTATGGATTTAATTGCACGCAAAGTTACGCAGAATTTTCGAGATAGACGTCGTGAACCGCTGTTTTTTTAAGCTATCCGGAGGTGTCTGATAATGCACTTGTAAATTAGGGAGATAAGATGGGGTTGTAACACGGTTGTAATCATTTTAACGCGCTTTAACATCAAATCGCTTGCAGGCCCCGTATATGACGTAACTTTGCATCGTCGAACCAATCAATAACTGAGGGTTCAGCACAACGCAAAACAATAGTAGACAACAAAACCCGATACGACATGACAACAGTTGATTTCAAGCAGAAGCTTACTTCACTTCAGGCCAATATGTTCAACTTCGCTTATATGCTCACGTCAGATCGCGAAGATGCCGCCGACCTCATGCAGGATACGATGCTGAAGGTACTTGACAATGCCGACAAGGATACCGGCAACTCGAAGTTCAAAGGAGGGGTGTTCGCTATCATGCGCCACA
>JAIDKJ010000305.1 GCA_029051835.1 Paramuribaculum sp.
GTTCGCATGATGTGCATCTTAGGTTGCGGTCACATCCCGTAGCTACCCGCACGATTGATCCTTCGGCTATGTCAAACACCTCGTCATCGATCTGAAAACGGCCTTTTCCCGAAAGGATTATATAGTTTTCTTCATTTGCGCGATGGGAATGAAAAAAAGGCACGGATGCTCCCGACGGCAGTGTGCCGAAGGAGATCTCGCATGACGTCGCTCCGGTAGCCTCCTTTAAGAATTTTTTTCCTTCGAATTCCGACAGATTGCCTACTGATGCGTGGATATATCTGGCTCCACGATACAGGATGTTGATATCGTTCATGATCTTTGTTTGATAATAAGAATAATGATTAACTTTGCAATTGAAAGCTGCTTTCTTTTTGATAGTGCAAAATTATTGTAGTAGTAATTGAAATGGAAGATGTTACCAAATACTAATCTACTTTCTTTCAGGTAATGAATATTGAAAATGAGGGAGTCGGAAATCGCAGAAAATATAAAAAAATACAGTGACATCGATTCTTGTCCGGTAAGAAACGTCGTTGCACGCTTTTCGGGCAAGTGGTCAATGCTCGTTCTGTGTTTGCTGTCGGAAAACGCGGCCACGCGTTTCAGCGCTATAGGCAAGGCCGTGCCGGATATTTCGCCGAAAGTGCTTACTGAAACACTCAGGTCGTTGGAGGCAGCCGGTCTGATCAATCGCCATCAATACGGAGGCATACCTCCGAGAGTGGAGTATTCGCTGACCGATCTCGGCCGTAGTCTGATGCCCCATATTAACGGGCTTATAGGTTGGGCTGCCGAACATTTCGACGCCATAACAAGCCGATGATGATGTATCGCTTCCGCTTTATGCCGGGTGTCAGTCAGTGCATCGGACCCATCACACCGGAATCACAATCATAGGTATGTCGGCCCGAAACAGCAGCCGATGAGCCATGCCGGGATTGAAGAGACGTGCGAATACGTTTTTCTTCTTGTTGAGCACGGCAAGCATGTTGATTTTCGAAATGCGGTCGATTGTGTCAAGCTTTTCGGC
>JAIDKJ010000306.1 GCA_029051835.1 Paramuribaculum sp.
TATTCTCCCATCGCTCCAGCGCATCGAGATATTCGCGCTGTCCGTCGGGTGTCGATGTGTCATAATCAGCTTCACGCGGGCGTGTCGGCACCAACAGCTTGTTCAGATCAAGTCCGAACGTCAGGTTGTGGTAATCAGCCAGCGGAAAAGTAAAGGCCGTACCCAGTCGCAGGTTTGTCGGCAGGAAAGCCGGATCATTGCCATGATCATACGACACTTTCGTGCCTATATTGGAAACATTCCATCCCCACGACCACTGGCACTCATTGCGTCCGATGATCGGATAAGTAGTGTAATATCCAGATATATCAGCCGAGAAAACCGACGCCCCGGTCGACAGATCGCCCGAATACGACTCAGAGAATCCGAGATCGGAATAGATGTATCTGAGCACCACTCCCATCGAAAACTTTTCCGAAAGCTTGCGGGAATAACCCACATCCACCGACATCTCGTAGGGGTTAAGCGTCTGCGCCGACCCGTTAGCTGCCGATCCGGTGGTCACCTCTCCGAGCGAAAAGTAGCGCAATGTCGCGCTCACGGCCTGATTGTCGTCGCGCCCGATCTTCCAGTAGCCCGAAAGATTGGCAAGGAAAATATCGTTTACGATCTTGCGGAGCCACGGAGTGTAACTGACCGATGCTCCGGCCTGACTATAGGCAAATGCGTATTTCGACGGATTCCAGAACTGCGAATTGGCGTCAGGCTCGGTCGCCGCGCCAAGATCGCCCATCGAAGCGCCGCGCGCATCCGGAGCGATCGACAACGAATTGACACCGGTCTGCACCGGGTTGAAATCATTCTTATCCTGTGCGGCCGCAGGAGCCATCATGATGACGGCCATCACCGCTGCCGATATAAAATGCAAGTGATTCATATAATGAATAACTTCACGGACGCCATTTTATTGTGTATACCCGACGCCATTCTCACCGCACCCTTGCCGAAAGAGCCGGCTCTCCATCGATATACACCGCCAGACCATCACCGGCAGCCACGTCGACAAATCCGGGCAAGAAGGCAGCCACGATCACATCGCCGGTCTTAAGCGTAGCATACCGGCTCACAGCCGCCACAGCCTGCGGCATGGCGATATCGTCAACCTTCACCCTATGCAGCGAATCGCCGATCCCGACCTCGATCATATCGCCGTCGGGCAACCCGCGCCATGCTCCGAGCGCCATGCAGTTATCAAACAGACCGCCTGACGCCTCGTCGCCCTCCATACCCTCAGGCACCATCTGTACGCAAGCGCAGAAAGCATCGACATAGCGCCCCACAAAGCGCGGAGCTATATCCTTGCCCAGTCGCGATATTTTGAACGCCAGCCCCACACGAGCACGCCACGACGGCGCGAAATCAGGGAGAAACAACGGTCGTCCGGCACCCACTATGGCCGAATCCGCGATAAGTTGCATGCGGGGAGAAGTGCCCACACTGTCGCCCGGACAGCGCAAAACAGCAATAGCCTTCATCGTGTCAAGTCAGGATTGTTTGCGTTTATACGATTATACATCACCGCCAGATGAGCATAAATCGACGTATTCTGTATCACTATGTTTTCAGGAGCCAGCAGACGACACGGAGTGAAATTCCACAACGCGCTCACTCCGGCATCGATCAGGGTGTCGGCCACAGCCTGAGCCTGCTCCACCGGCACCGCTATCACGCCGATCTCGGCCTGCATATCGGCACGCACCTCCGCCACCTGCGTGATGTCAAACACCGGGACACCCGAAATTATAGTACCTATTATGGAACGCTCCACGTCAAATCCGGCCACTATATCGAGTCCGTAACGCTGCAGTCCGGAGTCGGCTATCAGCGCCGCACCGAGCGACCCCACGCCGGCTATGACAGCATTATGCTGGCGGTCGAAGCCCAAAAAGTTGCGCAGTTCACGCTCCAGCTCCACCACCTCGTAGCCTATGCGCGTTTTGCCGCGCACATTGACAAACGACAGATCCTTGGCCACCATCGAGGCGTCTAAGTGTATACCCCGGGCTATCGCCGTAGAGCTGACGTACGCCACCCGTCGGACCTTCAACAGACTGACATAGGCAAGATACCACGGCAGACGGCTCAGCGTCGGCTCCGGCAGCATTTCGTGGGATATAACTGTTCGCGTATCGGCCATAATCGATATCAATATGCTGTGCGGTCACTGTTTCGGCGCATGCGGCCGTTGCCCATCCTGCTGTTGCGCGTCGAACCCGCATTGCGGTTCAGCCTGCCGGACGAGTCATATTCATCATACTCATCGTCCTCCTCCTCATCGTCCCGGCCATTCACCTCTCCGGGCTTAGGCTTAGGCTTGTTTTTCTTTATGTCGAGAGGCTTCTGCGCATCGAGCGGAAGCTCATACACATTCCAGTTCTGCACCATGTCCCAACGCTGCTTCAGCGGCAGTTTCTTCGGGAAATAATACACCTCCTCGGGCTGCACTCCATCCTTAAGCGATCCGCCGTCATACATCCCGTTGCCGTTGCTGTCGATAAACAGGCGCGCATAGTAAGTGCCTGGCAACACATGGTCAAACACCGCCTTGCCATCCTTCACAGGACGCCTGCGAAGCGGCTTGTCGGACGCCGAAAGCAGCTCCACGACAGCCGACACCGAATCAAGACCGGCCACATTGAACGTTATCGTCGAATAGTCGCTCTCCTTTCGGACGCTGAACGTCTGGCTGAACGGAGCATTGCCCTGCCGGTATATTCCCATCGCGGCAAGAGAGTCAATCTCAAGCTTGTAGGTAGCTCCCGGTTCCCATTCGTATGACGCCGCATAGTGCATCGGGCGCAACGCCTCCGCACGATCGAGCATCGGAGGCTCCACCTCCACCCACGTAGTATCGTTATCCTTCACGAGCAGATGCACCCCATTCATATCAAGCGACGCAAGCGGCTGAGAGAAAGTAAGCCCGATAGGCTGGAACACGTCGTAGACCGACGACCCGGCCATTCTTACGCTGAGGAACACAGGCTTTGGAGTCGTATCCACCTCCTCGCCGCGCTTACGGCGATCCTCCCACTCCTTCTGCTGCTTTTTACGCTCCTGCTCCTCGCGCCGAAGCCTCTGCCGCAATCCTCTCACCATCATCTGCAGCGTATCGGTCTGCGGCGACAGCTGATCGAGCGAATCAGTGCGCAGATACGTGGCTCTCAAAGCTATCGTGTCCTGCAATATCAGCGTCGAGTCAGTCAGCCAGTATTGCAGGGTGTCGAGCGTGGCCGAACCGTTGACCACAGCCAGATCCATCAGCCGGCGGCCGGCATAAGGCCCGTTGATCACCGTCAGCTCGGGCAGAGCCTCGGCGGCCGCACCCATCTCCAGCTCTATCAGATGGCGGTCGGTCCGCTCATTCTTCACGAGATATTGAGGACGGTAATTTTCATTGAACCACGTCAGCAACACATCGTCGGGAGCATAGACGGCAGCCGGATGCATCACTATCGAATCCGAACCATCCGATGCCTCAAGCGTATCGGCCGCCATGCCCTCGCTGACACTCGGCACAATCACTTCCGACAGAAAAGCCACATCCTCCGAGCGGTCCCAGTGATAGTCGCGGTTGTTGTCGTTGACCGCATAGACGCGATACGACCCCGGAGCCAGATTGCGTATCGTAAACTGGCCGAGCTGATTGGTCTTCGTGATGCGGTCAAACGGGAGCGTCATGATGGCCGTATCCGACAGATTGGCATACGCGCCGACAAGCATTCCCTGAGCCGGCTCAAGATTTTCGGCACACAGCACCATGCCCGATATCTGCAGAGTGTCGATATGCGGGCCTGTCGAGAAAGCGAAGGAAAATCCGTCGATAGGATTGCCCTCGTTAAGATCGGATATCGCATCGGAAAACTCCACCGTGTAGGTAGTATTGGCCTTCATCGAGTCGCGCAGCTCCACGTCGATCCGTCGGCCGGCAGCCATGACCAGCGGCGTAGTGCGCTGCGCCGGAGATATCACCACCTTGCTCATCGGATCGGACACCTGCACGTTCTCGTCGAACAATATCGATATCTTCGACCGGCTCACATTGACTTCGCCAGGAGCCGGAGTGCTGCTAACGAACACCGGCGGATCCACATCGCGCGGACCACCCTGCGGCCTGCCCATACTGGCACAGGCCGCCATGACTGAAGCGGCCGCAGCGGCCACGAGCCAACGCATATTATGTAGGGTCGACGGTTTCATCTCTTGTCAAAACGTCGCAAAGGTAATAATTTTTTCCAACACCCCGCACCGTCAGCCGCTCCACGCCACAGCCGCATATCACTTTTTTAACAGTCGGATCCGCCCTAAAAACCACAATTATCAGCCTCAAGCAAAAAACGTCGCCCCACAAAGGGCTATTTCTGAAAAAAATTTGCGATATTTGCACATTGAAATCTTCAACACTACAAAAACCAATAATCGAACAATACAATATGAAGAAAAGTGCATTGCAGATAGCCCGCGCGGCTTATCAACCCAAACTGCCCGTCACCCTCACAGGCGCAGTCAAAGCCGTAGAAGGCGCACCCACTCAGTCGGTAGCCGACCAGGACGACATCAAGAAACTGTTTCCCAACACCTACGGAATGCCCGAACTTCGATTTGAGAAGAACCCCGCCCCCACCCCCGGCAAGGCATTCAACGTGGGAGTGATCCTCTCGGGCGGACAGGCTCCCGGCGGCCACAACGTAATCTGCGGCCTTTTCGACGGCATCAAGAAGATCAACAAGGACAGCCGTCTTTACGGATTCCTCATGGGTCCCGGCGGACTTGTCGACCACCAGTACAAGGAGCTGACCTCCGACATCATCGACGAATACCGCAACACCGGCGGCTTCGACATCATCGGCTCAGGCCGCACCAAGCTCGAAAAGAAAGAGCAGTTCGACAAAGGCCTTGAGATCCTCAAGCAGCTCGACATCAAAGCACTCGTGATCATCGGCGGCGACGACTCCAACACCAACGCCGCAGTCCTCGCCGAATACTACAAGAATATCGGCGCCGGAGTGCAGGTGATCGGCTGCCCCAAGACCATCGACGGCGACCTCAAGAACGAAGTCGTTGAGGCATCGTTCGGATTCGACACCGCCACCAAAGTCTACTCCGAGCTTATCGGCAACATACAGCGCGACTGCTTCTCGGCCAAGAAATACTGGCACTTCATCAAACTCATGGGCCGCTCAGCATCGCACATCGCCCTCGAATGCGCCCTGCAGACACAGCCCAACGTCTGCATCATCTCCGAGGAGGTAGAGGCCAAAAACCAGACCCTTCAGGACGTGGTCGACTACATAGCCGGCATCGTTGCAGCCCGCGCCAAGCAGGGCAACAACTTCGGCACAGTCCTCATCCCCGAGGGACTCATCGAGTTCATCCCCGCCATGAAGAGCCTCATCGCCGAGCTCAACGACCTGCTCGCCAAGACACCCGACTTCGCTCAGAAGACCACTGCCGAGCAGCGTGAATTCCTCTCGGCCAACCTCTCGAAGGAGAACGCCGAGACATTCCTCTCGCTCCCCGAAGGCGTCGCACGCCAGCTCACACTCGACCGCGACCCCCACGGCAACGTACAGGTGTCGCTCATCGAAACCGAAAAGCTCCTCTCCGAGATGGTCGGACGCCGCCTGGCCAAGATGAAGGCCGAAGGCAGCTACGACGGCAAATTCTCTGCCCTCCACCACTTCTTCGGCTACGAAGGCCGCTGCGCCGCCCCCTCCAACTTCGACGCCGACTACTGCTACGCGCTCGGCTATAACGCCGCCTGCCTCATCAACGCAGGAGTCACCGGCTACATCTCCAGCCTCCGCAACCTCACCAAGCCCTCGGTGCAGTGGCTTGCAGGCGGTGTGCCCATCTCGATGATGTTCAACATGGAGCGTCGCCACGGTGAGATGAAGCCCGTAATACAGAAAGCGCTCGTGCGCCTCGACGGCACACCCTTCCAGCGCTTCGCCGCCAAGCGCGACGACTGGGCCATCAACACCCAGTATGTATTCCCCGGCCCGATCCAGTATTTCGGTCCCGCCGAAGTATGCGACCAGCCCACGCTCACGCTCCACTACGAGCATCTCGACAAATAATCTCTAACGACAAAACCGCCAAAGCCCTGTCTTGACATGGACAACGTCAACATTCCACGCGTGAAATTCCCGCCGGGACTGAAAAGCGTGGTGTGGGGCGGCGAAAAGATAGCCCCGTTCAAAGGGATCGTCACCGACCAGAAAAACATCGGCGAAAGCTGGGAGATATCAGGCGTCAAAGGCAACGAGTCCGTTGTAGTCAACGGACCCGATGCCGGCCTGACCCTGACCCAGATGATCGAGAAATACGGAGCCGACCTCGTAGGCCGGCACGTCTACCAGCGGTTTGGCAACACATTCCCGCTGCTCATCAAGATCATCGACGCCGCCGGCGACCTCTCGCTGCAGGTGCACCCCGACGACCAGCTCGCCCAGCGCCGCCACAACTCCCTCGGCAAGACCGAGATGTGGTATATCGTCGACACCGAGCCCGAAGCAGCTATCGTGAGCGGACTCTCGGCAGAGATCACCCCCGACGAGTATGCCGCCCGCGTGGCCGACAACACGCTGCTCGACGTAGTGGCCCACCACACCTCACACCCCGGCGACGTGTTCTTCCTCCCCGCAGGACGCATACACGCCATCGGAGCGGGCAACCTGCTCGTGGAGGTGCAGGAGACATCCGACGTCACCTACCGTATCTACGACTACGGACGTGTCGACGCCGCCACCGGAAAGCCGCGCCAGCTCCATGTCGAAGAGGCCAAGGAAGCGATCGACTACAAGGTATATCCGTCCTACACCACTGCGCCGACCGATCTGGGCAACGGCATCGAAGAGCTCGTGCAGTGCGACCACTTCACCGTCTACGCCCTGACGATTGACGGCGAGCACATATTCCGTCCGATCGTCGACTCCTTCTCCACACTGACATGTATCGAAGGAGAGATGACCGTGTCGGACTCCAACGGCAGCAGCGTCAGCCTCCGCCGCGGCGAGAGCGTGCTCATACCCGCCTACTACAAAGAATTCGTAATCAACGGCAAGGGACGCATCATCGACGCCCACAGCTGACCGCCTCCCGAGGCAACACCATTTTAAGGACACCGTGTCAGAATGTCACCCCATCCTGACACGGCGTCCTTATTTTCATCCGTATGGCAACTGAAGCCACCGGAAGCCGACACAAGCCGACACAAGCCGACACAAGCCGACAGCCGTTGGCCGCGACGGATTTTTTGCTTAACTTTGCGGCGATCATTCATCATCATCCACCATCCCGACCGTGACCTTCACGCCCGACACAGATCCCGACGCAGCCACCGCCACGCCCGACTTCGACAGCATCTACGCCGCCTACGGACGCGAGCTTCTATGGTATTGCCGACGCCACATAGCCTCGGCCGACGACGCCGAAGAGATAGCCCACGACTGCTTCATCAGGCTATGGATGGCCATGCCCACACTCCGCGACCAAGGCAGCATCAGGAGCTACCTCTTCACCACCGCACGCCACGCCATAGTCGACCACTACCGCCGTCAGGCCGGCTCCATAGTCAGCAGCCTCCAGAGCGAGGCCTGCGAGATCATGGCCGCGGGCGGCACCGCCGCCACCCCCATCGAAGCCGAGGAGCTGCGCCGCCACATAATGTCGGCCGTCGCATCGCTCCCGCCCACACAGCGCGAGTCCATCAACCTCGTGCGCATACAGGGGCTTGACATCGACGAGGCCGCGCAGACACTCCGCCTGAGCCGGCAGACCATCAAGAACGCCCTCACAGCGGCTGCAAAGACCCTGCGCGCCGACCTGCAGAAATATCTTGCGGCCATAGCGGTACTCGTCGCCGGAATTTACGTCTACCTTACAGGCAGCAGCCACCCCTGAGGCCGCCACCCCACCAAGCATATCATGTCAACCAGCCACATCCACCACCACAATCATCCACAAATGGCCGACACATTCATGAAGCACGACACCACCGCCACAGCCCGCCTCATGAAGCGGCTTCGCGAAGGGACCATCACACCCTTCCAGCTCACACTCCTGCGGGAGATCATGGCGCAGACCGACGACGACGACGACGACGACGCCCTGATGGCCGCCATAGAGGAGAGCGCTGCCGACTGCGACGCACCCACCGACGCCGACACCGCCC
>JAIDKJ010000307.1 GCA_029051835.1 Paramuribaculum sp.
GATATTATGTTGTTCAAAGTGAATCGATACCCTCCGGCGCGTCGAAGGTGATGGTCCGGCAATCGGGATCTATGTCGGTTATGAATTCGTCGGCGAGGGGCATGTACACGGTGCGGTCGTCGTCGGAGTGTATGATGGCGAGCACGTTGATCGTACTGTCCTCGATGTCGTCGATGACACCTATCGAAGTGCCGTCGGGTTTCATGGCTTTGAAGCCGATAAGGTCGGATGCATAGAACCCGTCGTCGTTATCGTCGGAAATTTCGGCAAGGTGTTCGCGAAGCGCATATACGGTCTTGCCGTTGAATTCGGCCGCGCGGGTGTCGGATGCGATCCCTTCTATGGCTATTATATATGATTCGCGACCTTTCTGCCGCACGTTTTCAATGAAAAAAGGCACATTGATCCCATCTATATCCATGACGATGCATTCGGTACGGCCGATGTCGATACGGTCGTCACGCAGATCTATCACCATCTCTCCCTTTACTCCGTGGGGTTTGATGATGACACCTATGGCAGTGAGTTCGCTTGCCTTGATCATCTGTCGTTTGCGGATTGGTTCAGCGTTTGCGTCGTTTCTTGGCAGCCGGCTGCTGCACGGCCTTGAACTCGTGAAGTCTCATCTCTTCGGGGCGTATCCTGATATCCCCGTGCGAAAGATCTGCGAGATCCTTGAATATCTTGGCATCGTCCACTCCGTCGCGGTTCACCTCCAGCATGAGTTTTTTCATGTGGTTGGCTATGAGTCTGACGAGGGTGTCGCGCTCCTGTCCGGGTTCCATGGCTGAAGCAGTGGCCACAAGTCGTTCGACAGATTTGCCGTAGTGGCGGTAGCGGATATTCTGCAGTCCGTATGCCACGCGGTCGGGAGCACTCTGCAGAGCTTCCTGCTTCACCTGATCGAACGGATAGTCGATGTCGAGCCGGAAATCTGAAATTATAGCCAGATGATCCCACAGTTTGCGTGTGTGGTCGGGATCGTTCTTTGACTGCGGCGTCAGCCGGGTCATGGCCTCAATGATGCTTCTCGCGCAGGCGTTGCGCTCGTCGCGGTCGGTCAGTGTGAGGCAATGCTCCACCATATTCTGTATGTTGCGTCCGTATTCCGGCAGTTTCAGCCGTTCAAGCTGAGTGTTGTATCTTAACATCCGTAGGTTTTGAAAATTTCCTCAAAGTTACGCATTATCCCGCATTTCTGCAAATAATGGTAAATCCGTGCCGATATGGAAAATCTCCATAAGCGGCACGGATTGTGACTGTATCGGTCGGGATGGCCGGAATTACATGTTCATTCCGCCGTCGACCTGTATCACCTGACCGGTGACATAGCTCGACATGTCGGAAGCGAGGAAGGTGGCCACATCGGCGATATCCTCGGGCTTGCCTCCGCGGCGCAGGGGTAT
>JAIDKJ010000308.1 GCA_029051835.1 Paramuribaculum sp.
CAGCGACCCCTTGCCGTCGCTGAGCTTGTTGACGGCGGCCTCGTAGGCTCGCTGTGTGGTGCCGAGCGATGCGCCTATCTTGTTTAGATCCTTTACGAAATCGGAGAACTTGTCGTACATCCGTCCGGCAGCCTCGGCTATCTCTATGGTGTTGCGGGTCTGCTTGTCGCGCACCCATAGTTGCGATATCAGTCTGAGCGCCGATATGAGGTGGGTCGGCGACACGATCAGCACCCTCTTGTCATAGGCCCGTTGCCACAGATCCGCGTCGTTCTGCATTGCAGCCATGTAGGCCGCTTCATTGGGAATGAACATCATCACGAAATCGAGCGTTTCGTTGCCGGCGAGATTCTCGTAATGCTTCGCTCCGAGCATGTCCACATGGCGGCGCACCGAATCCACGTGGCGGCGCGACGCAATCCGGCGCTCCTCATCGTCGCGGGCTTCGGTCAGTTCGATAAACGCTGTCAGCGACGCCTTGGAGTCAATGATGATACACCTGTTGTCGGGGTAGTGCACCACCACGTCGGGCCGCAGACGCAGCTGCTCTCCCTCGTCGGTACCGGTGTCGTGTGAAGCCTGTGTGGTGAACTCATGCCCTTCGCGCAGGCCTGATTTCTCAAGTATCGTCTGGAGCACGATCTCGCCCCACTGTCCCTGGCGGCGGTTGTTGCCGCGCAGAGCCTGCGATAGTTCACGGGCCTCGCGTCCGATGCTCTGGTTGGTTTCCACCAGGCTGCGTATAGCCTGCTGAAGCGAAAAACGCTCTCGGGCTTCGTCGGCATAGCATTGGCCCACGGTGGCGCTGAATCGTTCTATGTCGGCTTTGAGCGGAGCCAGCACCTGTTGCAGCCGTTCCTCATTGAGATGCCTCATGTCGGTGGCCTGTGTGGCCATTATATCCGAAGCTATATGCCTGAACCGTTCGGCATCCTCGTCGCGTCGGCGCCGTTCTTCGTCAGCTGCCGTCGCTGCGAGCTGCAGGCGTTCTTCGAGCCTGATGCGTTGCAGTTCCGACTCGCGCAGGCGGCGTTGCGAGCGCACGTACATCGTGGCCGTGCCTACGAGCAAAGCCACCGCTATCAGCAGTGCGGCTGCAGTCATAGCAGCCGCCGTCATTTCTTCTTGACTGTCCAGCCAAACCGGCCTATCTCCTCGCCTTGCCGGTAGTAATGGCCGTGGGAGTAGTTGATCAGTCCGGCGCGTCCGAGATCGAAAGCGTCGGTCGACGGATCAAGCAGGCTGTCGTCGGCAAGCACTCCGAGCACTTCCGCTATCATCATGTCGTGGCTTCCGAGGTGCATGATCTCCTTTACGCGGCACTCAATGCTCAGAGGCGATTCCACTATATACGGACACTCCACATTGACGCCCTTGCCCTTTGTCAGTCCGGTCACCTCCCATTTGTCGATGTCGCGACCCGACTTCACCCCGCACAGATCCGTAGCGTGTGCCATGCTCTCGGTGGTGAGATTGATGGTAAATTCCATTGTCGACGCTATGATCGGGTAGGAGTACCGTTCAGGTCTGACGGATATATAACACATTGCCGGATTGGTGCATATTGTGCCTGTCCACGCCACTGTGATGAGGTTGGACTTTTCCATATCACCGCAGCTCACCAGCACAGCAGGCAGCGGATATATCATCGTGCCCGGCTTCCAGATCTGTTTCATCGTGCGGTGTCAGCAGAGTTGCACATTGGCGCTTCCCACTTCCTTGCAGCAGTAATTGCAGCGGAGTGTGAGCGAATCCCTGTCGTGGGCCACCGTAAAGCGTGTGCGCATCGGCTCGTTGTTGGTGATACACTTCGGATTGCTGCAGTGCACTATGCCTACAATCTCGTCGGGGAGTTCCACATAGTGTTTCTCCACTACCTCGAAGTCGTGGATGATATTGATCACGGCTCCGGGAGCTATGATCGCTATGCGGTTGAGCGTTTCTTCAGGAAAAAACACGTCGGCGATCTTGATGATGCCCTTGCTTCCCATCAGTCGCGAATCAAGGTTGTTGCCGATTGTGACATGGGTATCGACATTCTCGATGCCGAGCAGTTTCACGACCTTGAACAGCGCGGTGCTCGGTATATGGTCTATCACTGTGCCGTTGCGCAACGCCGCCACGGCAAGTTCTTTTTTAGCGGTATTCATTGGTGGTTTCTGATTGGAAATACGGCGTATGGGTGGTCAAGCGTTCTCGATGCCGAGTGCGCGGCATATTATGGCCTGACGGGCATAGAGTCCGTTGCGGGCCTGATCAAAGTAATAGGCCTTGGGATTGTCGTCCACATCCTGATCTATCTCCGTGATGCGGGGGAGCGGATGCAACACCCTGAGATTCTCCTTGGCGTCGGCAAGCATGGCGTTGCGAAGAGTGTAGAGGTTCTTCACCTTCTCATACTCCATGATGTCGGTGAATCGCTCGCGCTGCACTCGTGTCATATAGAGTATGTCGGAGCTGTTGATCACTTCAGCCGAGAAGTCGGTGTGCTCGGTATACTTTATGCCGTTGCGGTCGCAAAGCTCCTTGTATTCGTCGGGCATCCGCAGTTCCTCGCAGGCCACAAAATTGAATGTAGGATTGAAATATCTCATCGCCTGGATGAGCGAATGCACCGTACGTCCATACTTTAGATCGCCCACCATCGTTATGGTCAGGTTCTCAAGCTTCCCCTGGGTCTTGTAGATCGAGTAGAGGTCGAGCATAGTCTGCGAGGGATGCTGGTTGGCGCCGTCGCCGGCATTGATCACCGGCACGTCGGTCACTTCGGTGGCATATCTTGCCGCTCCTTCGAGATAGTGGCGCATCACGATCAGATCCACATAATTGCTCACCATCTTGATGGTATCCTTGAGCGTTTCTCCTTTTGCCGAGCTGCTTGTGCTCGCATCCGAAAAACCGATCACTCGGCCGCCGAGCCGGTTGACCGCCGTCTCAAAGCTCAGGCGTGTACGTGTGGATGGTTCGAAAAACAGTGTGGCCACAACCTTGCCTTCAAGCAGACGTCGGTTGGGATTCTCTTCGAAGTGGCGCGCCGACTCCAGCAGCTGGAGTATTTCGTCGCGGCTTATATCGTCGATTGAAACGAGGCTTTTGCTATTCATGGCTCGCGTGTGATTGAAAAATGGTTTACGCAAAGATAGCTGATTCCCGCTCTCTCTGCAAGTGTTGAGTCTGATTTTTTTTGCCCGGCGGCGGTCGTAAGTCGTTCCACGCACTGTTCACGGTTGCGGCCGCCTCACTTCGTGTCGAGTCAGAGCGTTGGCACGAGCATGAATGGTGTGCCCGGGAAGTGACGCTCCACGTATGCCCGCAGATAGGCCTGCGTGTCGGGCGCTATCACTGCATCCGTGTCGAAATGCGTGTTGTAGAGTATCGAATGCAGCCGCATGCCGCGCGATGCGATCGCTTCAAGCGACAGTATTGTGTGGTTGATCGATCCGAGCCGGCCGTTGGTCACAAGCGCCACCGGCATATCCCTATGGAGCGGATAGTCGATGGTGAGCATCTCGTCGGTGAGCGGCACCATCAGCCCGCCGGCGCCCTCCACAAGCACTGTGTCGTAGGCTTCGGTAAGTTGCCGCAGGGCGTTGTCTATCGCGTCGAAGTCTATACTGCGTCCGTCGATACGTGCCGCAAGATGAGGCGATGCCGGATAGCTGAATATCTGTGGCGCGGTGGTCAGATCGTCATCCTCGGGGAGGGGAGTGCCGGTCAGCCGACGGTGTATCTCTATATCCTCGGAGCGTCCGTCGCATCCGGTCTGTATAAACTTCATGGTCGCCACGCGCCGGCCCTGTGCGGCCATGAGGGCGGCAAGCCACCCTGTGGCATAGCTTTTGCCGGCATCGGTGTCGATGCCCGATATGAATATTGTCTGGCTATTATCGTTCATATTTTTGATTGAGTGTCAGCCCGGAGGCTGCCGGGCGATGATTGTCGTTGCGATATCCTATCGTTTACGTTTGTTGTCGGACGGTTCGTCGGCATACCGGTCGGGAAATGCGATCTCTACTTTAGGGCGGTATAACGACCAGGCTACCAGCATAAATCCTGCGATGATGAAAGGAATGCTCAGCCACTGTCCCATATTGAGAGTCATGTCGGCTTCAAAGGCCGTCTGGTCGTTTTTGATGAACTCGATCAGAAACCGCGGAAGGAAAATGCCGATGAAAAACACTCCAAGCAGCAGACCCGGACGCTGCTCGGCGTTCTTGCGCCAATACATCCACATGAGCAGCGCGAACAGGACGAAATAGCATAGCGCCTCATAGAGCTGAGTCGGGTGGCACGCCTGGCCGTAGTACATTTCGTGCCACTGGCGCGACCGCAGGAACATAAAGCCCCATGGCAGGGTAGTGGCGGTGCCGAATATCTCCGAGTTCATCAGATTGCCTATGCGTATGAGGCCCGCCACCAGAGCCACGGGTATTACCAGACGGTCGAATGTCCAGATAGGGCTTCGGTGGGTGGTGAACAGCGAGTAGAGCACCACAGCTATGATTATTGCTATCGTGCCGCCATGGCTTGCGAGACCTCCCTCCCAGATCTTGAATATTTCGAGCGGATGCTGGCTGTAGTAGGCCCATTCATAGAAAAACACGTGGCCGAGGCGTGCGCCGATCATGGTGGCGCACACGACCCATATCAGCAATATCCCCACCCAGCGCTCGGGAGCGCCTTCGTGGCGGTAGATTCTGCCCAGAATGCTTGTTCCCGCCAGAAATCCTATAGCGAACATCAGTCCATACCATCGTATGTTGATCGGACTGCTGATCAGGTCGGGACTTGCGTTCCACACTACGAAATCCAGAATTCCCATATCTGTAATCTGTAATTTAATACGTTATTTTGATCTTAGCCGGAAATATGCGGCGCGGATCTCCGAGCAGGGCACAGCTTTCGACGGCGGTGTTGCGCGTCGGAGTCAGCTTGCCGCTGAAACGCTCTGTGCCGTTGACATTGACCGTGACATCTTTTGATATATCCACCATCGTTTCGTCGACAAACACCGTCAGCTCGCCGCCGGTCGCCGCTGTATATGATTTCTCCACTCCGTAAGGGATGTTCCATTCATTGTTGGCGTCGGTGGCTGTGATGCGCACCGCCGATGCGGTGATGTCTATGGTGTTGTCGGCCACGTGGAATTCATACGAAGCCCTGGTCGTTGCATCGATGGCGCCTTGAGGCTGCTTGTCCTCCCTCAGGCAGTAGAATATGGTGCGTCCCCGGTAATCCTCTCCGAGCTCTCCACCCATCTTGAACACTTCCCAGCGGAAGAAGGCGGGCACGGCGTTGCGTCGTGCGCTTTTGAGCCATGGCGACGTCGCGAGGCGGTCAAGATCGCCGTGTCCCAGTCCGGCCGGCACCATCACATGGTGGTTGTAATATCCCGGATACTGCTTTTCGAGATCGTCGAGCATGGTTTTGAACCGTTTGGAAAGCTCATTGCGTCCATATCCGTAGTCGGCGTCGCCCGTATGGAGTGCGAAAGCAATATTGGCCATGTTTTCGGGCGGACAGTTGGATATCATGTCACCTCCGGCCATCGGTCCGGCGCCCGCCAGATAATCGGCATAGAATGCCGCCAGGCGCTGACTGCCGTAAGCTCCCTCCGAAATGCCTGTAAAGAATATCGCATCGGGATTGATGTCGTCGGAGAGCATGGCGCGCCGCAATACGCGTTCGAAAAAATCCTGACGTGTAGGGGTGAACCATCGGCAACCGGTGCCTCCGGCCGGACTGCGCGGAGTCAGGTAGGCCGACGGACCGTCGTCATACCATATTCCCCAGCCCAGAGTGGCGCGCCAGTCGGCGTCGGCATCATCGCCAGAGCCGTGCAGGTGTATGAACAGCGGGTAGCCGTCGGCCGGCTTTGTGCCTTTGCTGCCATACACAAAATATGACGACGTATTGCCCATCTTCCATTGTCCGTTGGGGCTTATGACCGTATAGTCAGCGTTGCCGATGTCCATCAGGTTTGGCAGCTTTTCGGTGTCGGTGAGTTCGTTGGCTCTCTTCCATGCTCCCCATATTTCATCGCGCATGGCCTTAAGAGCGTCGGCTGTAGGCTCGATCTCCGCGTCGGCGGGCATCTCAGCCTCCTCTCCGGCAAGCACGCCCTGGAAGTAGGCGGTAGTGGCGTCGACAGGCTCGGCAGGCTTCTCAGGTTCTGAGGGTTCTGAGGGCTGTTCGGGTACTTCGGGCTGCGGCTTCGGATCGTCGGAGCTACAGGCAATCGCAACGAGCGGCAACACGATGAGTGTTGCCGCCATGAGTTGCATAAAAGTTGATCTCGATGTCATTGGTAGTTGATCAATATGCGAAAACAGGATATTTTTCCATCATTTCATTGACGCGTGCTCTGACCGCGGCTATCACTTCGGGATTCTCGGGATCGGAAAGCACAGTGTCGATGAGTTCTACTATAGTATCCATCTGATCCTCTTTCACGCCACGGGTGGTGATGGCCGGAGTGCCGAGGCGTATGCCCGAGGTGAGGAACGGAGAGCGGCTGTCGAACGGCACCATGTTTTTGTTGGCCGTGATGTCGGCGTCGACCAGCGCGCGTTCTGCCACCTTGCCGGTGAGATCAGGGAATTTGGTGCGGAGATCCACCAGTACGCAGTGGTTGTCGGTGCCTCCCGATACGATCTTGTAGCCGCGGCGTGTGAGCGCTTCGGCCATGGCGCGGGCGTTGGCCAGCACCTGTGTCTGATATGCCTTGAATTCCGGTTTCAGAGCCTCGCCGAATGCTACCGCCTTGGCCGCGATGACATGTTCGAGCGGGCCGCCCTGTGTGCCGGGGAATACTGCCGAGTCAAGCAGCGACGACATCATGCGCACCTGTCCTTTGGGAGTGGTCTTGCCCCAGGGGTTGGGGAAATCCTTGCCGAGCAGGATCATGCCGCCGCGCGGACCGCGGAGGGTCTTGTGGGTGGTGGTGGTGACGATATGGGCGTGGCGCAGCGGATTGTCGAGCAGGCCGGCTGCGATAAGACCTGCCGGATGAGCCATGTCGACCATCAGCAGAGCGCCGATCTCGTCGGCCAGACGACGCATACGGGCATAGTCCCATTCGCGGCTGTATGCGCTTGCACCGCCGATGATCAGCGCAGGACGCTCGCGGCGTGCCACCTCTTCCATCTGGTCGTAATCCACCAGACCGGTTTCGGCGCTTACGTTATATTCAAGAGCCTGGAACATCAGACCCGAGAAGTTGACGGGTGATCCATGCGACAGATGGCCGCCGTGAGAGAGGTTCAGACCCAGAAATTTGTCACCGGGTTTGAGGCAGGCCATGAATACGGCCATATTGGCCTGTGCGCCTGAGTGGGGCTGAACATTGACATATTCGGCTCCGAAAAGTTCCTTGTCGCGGGATATGGCTATCTGCTCCACTTCGTCGACCACGCCGCAGCCTCCGTAG
>JAIDKJ010000309.1 GCA_029051835.1 Paramuribaculum sp.
ACTCCTTGTTGAGCTGCGCGATATTGTCTGCCATGATCTGCTTCAGTTCGTCGGCTCCGGTGTGGTGCTGTGTCAGCAGGTCAAGATCGGGGTGTATGAGCGCCAGAAGCCGTCCGCCATCGTCGATCACCACCGACTCGCTGACGAAGAGCATATTGTTGAGCTTCTGCTCTATCTCTTCGGGATAGATGTTCTGACCCGACGGACCGAGTATCATATTTTTGTCGCGGCCACGCAGATAGACGAAGTTGTCGCTGTCGATGCAGCCTATGTCGCCTGTGGTCATCCATCCGTCAGGACCGAAGGCCTGCGCGGTGGCTTCCTCGTTCTTATAATATCCGAGCATCACGTTGGCTCCCTTCACCCAGATGACACCGGGCACACTGGCGCCGTCGGGCGAATCTACGCGAGCCTCCATGCGGTCGACCACGCGTCCGCATGATCCGGGCCTCGCCTCCCGCCAGGGAGCATAGCTGATCAGCGGCCCGCATTCGGTCATGCCGTAGCCCACGGTGAAGGGGAACTCTATGCGGCGCAGGAATTCCTCCACATCCTTGTTGAGCGCCGCGCCGCCGATGATAAGCTCCACGACATTGCCGCCGAAAGTGTCGGTCAGCCGGTCCTTGATTTTCGCAAGCAGACGGTTGTCGACAAACGGCACATGCATCAGCAGCTTCATCATGGGCTTCTCAAGCAGCGGGAACACCTTGGTCTTGATGATCTTCTCTATGATGAGCGGCACCGATACGATCATCTTGGGACGGACGGCGGCAAACGCCTCCATGATGACACGCGGCGAGGGGGTGCGCGTCAGATAGTGGATATGACACCCCTTGACGAACGGATGGAGCAGGTCGATGGTAAGGCCATACATGTGGGCAAGCGGGAGCATACACACTATGCCGTCGCCGGCCTCCAGAAAGTCGAGCCGGTCGATTGTGAACTCCACATTGCTCCAGAGCGAGCGTTCGGGGAGCATCACTCCCTTCGAGAAGCCGGTAGAGCCGGATGTGTAGTTGATCAGCACCAGATCGTCGGGTCGTGTCAGCGCCACGGTAAAGTCGTCGGCACTGAACCGCTCGGGATATTTCTCGCCGAAGATGCGGTTGAGATTGGCACGAGCGAGAGTAAGCGCCTGCGAACGCGACATCAGCAGCGAATAGTCGTTGATGGCTATCACGCCAAGCACACCCTCCATGCAGTCGGAGTCGAGATTTTCCCACACAGCAGTGTCGGCAAAGAAGAGTTTCGACTCGCTGTGGCTGACGAGATGGTGAATATTGTCGGGCTTGAACTCATTGAGTATCGGCACTACTACGGCTCCGTAGGTGATGACCGAAAGAAAAGCCACGGCCCACTGGGAGCTGTTGCGTCCGCAGAGAGCGATACGGTCGCCGGGATTGACTCCCGCCTGAGCGAAGAGCAGATGAAGCTTTGCAATCTTGCGGGCCACGTCCTTGTACTGGAACGAAACCCCGTTGAAATCGGTCAGCGCGAGCTGTTCCCAGTTGTCGCGCACCGACTGCAGGATATAAGCATTGAGAGAGTCCTGATGTTGCATATCTATACGATAATTAGTAGTATATACGTTGTTTATGACATGATGTGGCTGCAAAGATAGTCGTTTTGCGCTTTTTGCTGAAATTATCGCCAGAATAATCGATGCATACAAACGATAAAAAAATGTAACAAGGATATAAGCGAACAATAATAGTCGCGGCGCCCTCGGGCACAAGCCCACGGACGCCGCAGAGCAATATCGGTCGGGTATGGGGTTATTTCTTCTTGGCGGGGGCCATGATGACCTCGATCGGAAGTTTTGTGAACCAGATGTTGTAGCTGTAGTGGTTGTTGGCGGTTTCTTCGATCAGGATGCCGATGCTTCCGTCGGGGAGCACTGTCATCGACGAATAGGCCGAGGGGAGGGTGACAACGGTCTTTTTGACGGGCCATGTCTTGCCGCCGTCGGCGCTGACGTAGATGGCCACGTTGTTGCGTCCTTTAGGATCGCCGGGAAGCGACTGGAGGAGGAGCTGCTTGCCGTTGTAGTCGTAGGTGATGATATCGCCGTTGCAGCGCGGGTCGGGCAGTCCTTCGATGGGATAGGGATCGCTCCATGTTTCGCCGTTGTCGTGGGAGTAGGAGAATTTGCGGAGCGAGCCGCGGCGGTTGCGGATGCTCATGATGACTGTGCCGTCGGCAAGCTGGACGATCTTCGACTCGTCGCCGTCGGTCGTGGCGGGGTTCTTGCTGACTTTCCATGTCTTGCCGAGGTCGTCGGTGTAGATGGCGTAGACCTTGAAGTCGGGGTTGCCGTCCTCACGCACTACGAGGGGGAACATTATGCGGCCGTTGGCAAGCTGGGTGGCGCGGCCCGACGATGCGAACGCGCTGGTGCATTTGATGGGCTGCTTGCCGTTGGGGTCGGTGGTGAGTATCTGCGGGTTGATGTCGGTCATCTTGCCCCATGTCTTGCCGTTGTCCTTGCTGACGCAGAAGCTGATGTGACCCGGCTCTTTCTGCCAGAGGCCATTGCCGTGGGTGAAGATGCAGAAGATCTGTCCGGTCTTCTCGTCGACCACGAGCGCCGGGTCGCCGCAACCGCCTATCTCATCGTGGGCTGCAACGACCACATAGGGGCTCCATGTGCGTCCGCCGTCGGTGCTGCGACGGCTCACCACGTCGATTTTTGCAGGCAGGTCGCCGTTGTGTTCTATGCGTTTGTCGGCCACGGTCACTATCGAGCCGTCCTTGGCCGTGACTATCGCAGGGATACGGTAGAATTTAGAGTCGAAGTCACCCGGGCAATAAACGAGCGAACGCTCCACTCCGTCGGCCCAGGTTTCGTTATGCACTTGCTGTGCGGACGCATAGCTTCCGCCCGCCACTGTAAGCACCAGGGCCGCAGCGCCCGTCATGATGGCTTTTCTAATCATGTTGTCAGTAGATTTTGGGGTAAATTGGTTTAAGGATTCTGTAGAAGGGGCGGGCACAGCCTGTGGCGCGCCCGCCGTCAATGGTGCAAATATAGCATTTTTCAGTGTAATACGCAACAGTCGGCCGGCATGACGACCGCCGCCTGCCGGTCAGTCGGGGAGGGAAAAGCGGAATATGCGGTAGCCTTCGGTCTCGCTGTCGACAATGGCATACATATCGGAATCGTCGGGTGTGACCGTGAAGCCGCCAATCTTCATCGGCAGACGATATACACGGGTCAGGTTTCCGTCGAAGTCGTAGACGCGGACATCTGTGGAGAGAGACTCGTCGCCGTCGTTCTTTTTCCAGAAGTATGCGGAATGGTCGGCATAATTCATGCCGGAATAGATCACATAGACATGGCCGTCGGTCAGCACCGGATTACCGGCGAAATGCACCTTGCGCTCGGGTGCGATGTCAAATGTGCCATAACCGTCGCGGGTCACCCACTTGATGCCTCCCGGCTTTTCGCCGTAATTGACCTTGACGGCGACTGTATCGCCGTCGAGCGATCCGAAGCATATCATGTCGTTGCTGCCAAACAGAGCTGCGAAATGCCGTCCGTCGGGACTTACTCCGCCGTTGGGCCGAAGAAAGTTGAACACTCCCCACTGCGGCATGTCGCCGAAACCGGAGATGTCGGGATATTGCGCGGCATAACGCTCGAGCGATCCGTCGGGACGGAGTATGGCTAAAAGGCCGTCGGAGGTGGCATTGCCGAGCACTACGTGACCATCGGCCATGCGCAGTGCGAACGATGCCGGAGCCACGGTGTCGGAGCCGCATGCGGCGGCGTCGAATACGATCTTCCTGTCGATCTCAAGTCCGCTGCCGTCAATGCCACGAAGCATATCCACTGCATCTGCTGCACCGGTGCGGATCTGCACAGCCGACGCTGTGGCATCATAGCAGAGTCCTTCGACCATCTGACGCTCTCCGGGTCCCTGCCCCACCCGCAGGCCGGAGGTGACGGAATCTCCTGTGAGCGAATATACATCTATCAGAGTCGAAGCCTGAGGGCTGTTGGCCACAACGAGGCGCTGTCCGTCGGTTGTCAGCGCATAAGGCATACGCAGCACGTCGTAAGGCACAGCGACCTCACTTTCGGTCAGCAACAATGTATCGGCCTGAACATCGCCGGACGAAGCCGATCCCGAACAGCTGCCGGCCGCCGCGACAAGAGCCAGCGACATCAGCACCCACGCTCCTCTCTTTACTTTTTCCATTGAGTATGTCTGATTTAAGTTATAAAACAAAAGTCGGTTGAAAACAATCAGCCGACTTTTTGAAAGATTGTTGCCTTGGAGAGATTCGAACTCCCACAGGCGGAACCAGAATCCGACGTGCTGCCATTACACCACAAGGCAATCTTTATGTCCTCACGATCGCTTCCCTTGCGGATTGCTCTCGTTTTACGGATGCAAAGTTAGGGAGTATTTGCGAAGCTTGCAAATTTTTGAGCAATTTTTTTCGCAAAAATTTTATTCCACCCTGACTTTCACGCCGTTAGACATATCCTTTTATAATACCACGTTTGGAGTTGCGCACGAAAAGTATTATTTCGTCGCGCTCGGGGGTTGCGGGCAGCTCTGCCTCGATGCGCTCTACGGCGTCGGAATTGTTGAGTCCCGACAGATAGAGGTAGCGGTATATCTCCTGTATCTCACGGATGGTGTCGGAGGAGAATCCGCGTCGACGCAGGCCTATGGAGTTGACTCCGGCAAACGATATAGGCTCGCGGGCGGCCTTCACGTAAGGGGGTATATCCTTATTGACAAGGGCTCCGCCCTGAAGCATCACATGCGGGCCGATATGGCAGAACTGGTGGACGAGAGCTCCGCCGCCGATGACGGCATAGTTGTCGACCTGCACCTCTCCGGCGAGCTGGGTGGCATTGCTCATCACCACATTGTCGCCCACGACACAGTCGTGAGCCACGTGGCAGTAGGCCATGATCAGGCAGTTGCTGCCTACGACGGTGCGTCCGCGGGCGGCTGTGCCACGGTTGATGGTCACACACTCGCGCAGAGTGGTATTGTCGCCGATGATGGCCACGGTGTCCTCGCCGCGGAACTTGAGGTCCTGCGGCACGGCCGATACCACGGCGCCGGGGAATATGCGGCAGTTCTTGCCGATGCGCGCTCCCGACATGATGGTGACGTTGCTGCCGATGCGGGTGCCCTCGCCGATCTCCACGTTTTCCTCGATGGTGACAAACGGATCTATCACCACGCTGGGATCGATCTTGGCGGCCGGATGTATATATGCAAGCGGTTGTTTCATAGATTCAGTTTATTTGTTTTTGATTATCTGGGCCATGAACTCACATTCGCTGACCACTTTCTCGCCCACGAAGGCATAGCCTTTCATGACGGCGCATCCGCGGCGCAGTTCGGTCATGAACGAAATATGGAATATCAGTGTGTCGCCGGGCACCACCTTCTGACGGAATTTCACGTTGTCGATCTTCATGAAATAGGTGGAGTAGCGTTCGGGGTCGTCGACCGAGTCGAGCACGAGGAGTCCGCCGGTCTGAGCCATGGCTTCGATCTGAAGCACGCCGGGCATCACAGGCTCCTGGGGGAAGTGGCCGGGGAAGAAAGGCTCGTTGGCCGTCACGTTCTTCACGCCGACGATATAGTTGGTGCCCTTCTCGATGATCTTGTCGACGAGCTGCATCGGATAGCGATGGGGAAGAAGCTCGCGTATGCGGTTGTTGTCCATCACCGGCTCGCGGTTGGGGTCGTAGACGGGGGCCTGTATGTC
>JAIDKJ010000031.1 GCA_029051835.1 Paramuribaculum sp.
TCCCATGCCTGCAGCCGCCGATTTCAGTGCCGGAATCAGATTCCTGCGTATATCCGACTTGTCGAGCGTCCGCCATGCCGAAGCGAAAGCGGCTGTCTGCTTCATGTCTGACGGAAGCTCCACCTTTACCGCAGGCAGGCTGACCGTCATGCCGTAGAAGTCAAAATCGGCAGAGCCGGCCGACGGCACAACAGGGGCTGAGGGCTGTGGAGGTGTTGCGGGCTGAGGCTTCGGAGTTTCGACCGGACGTGGCTTAGGCGCCTCGACCGACGGCCCGGGCTGCTTCATGCTCCAGGGCTTGCGCTCCGGCTCGGGCTGCGCCTTGGGAGCTACCTGAGGCTTTGGCACCGTGTCGCGCTCTACAGCCTTGAACTGCTGATATTCTTTCCACACACCGTCGAGAAACTTGTCGTAATCGTCAAGTACGCCCTGACGGAACGACGAGTAGCCCTGCAACATCTGCCGGCGGAAAGAATTAAAATCATCTGATGTAGATTGAGCGCCGGCAGCCATGACGGCCGCCAGCGCTACAAAAGTCATCGAACGACGCAGGTCCATCACTCGGGGCGGCCTTCACGTACGAATGCGGAAATTTTTTCGGCATGCTTCTGAGCGGCCTCGCTCTCCTTGAGGGCATTCTCAAGCGCGCGCACGCGAGCCTTGGAAGCTGCGCTCTCGCTCACGATGAAGAACGACTGTATCTCGATAGTACCGTCGCCATTGTCGCGATAAACCGAATAGCTCTCGGCCATCTCGCCGCGGATCTCTTTCTCTACCAGGCGCTCGTAAGCTCCGTAGAAGTGGTCGAACTCACCTTCGGCCGATGTGCCGTCGCCCGACATATCGCTGACAACGCGGCCTTTGAGCTGGCTGCCGGCCTGCTGCGAATAGGTGATGCAGGCGTTGTTGATAGCCATCTGGTGGCCTACGTTCTTTGATTTGGCCTTTGTAGCGATACCCACTACTACCTGACCGTCCTCACCGAGCTGGTTGAGCTTGTCGTAGTGCGACAGCAGTGCCACGTCGAGCGAGCGCGAGCTTGCGAAAAGCTTCCAGCCCTCTTTTTTATACTCTTTTTTCTTCTCCTTGAACTCCTTGTTGAGTGCTTTCTGGAGAGCCTTGTTCTGTGCGAAGGCTTCGGGCGCTGCAAAGATGCAGAGCGCCATCATAATCATAATGATCTTTTTCATGATGATTGGTTTTTGATTAAAGTATGGTTGAATTGTTTTAGTTTGTTATCTCTATATGCATCACCTTGACTCCCATGCGCGGATCGCGGCGGCGCGATTCGGACAGCCATTTGGAGAACGCCGCGAACGACTGCTGCGGAGGCAGCCCGGCATCCTGCCGGCTGTCGACTCCGATCGAGAAGGGTTTGACGGCAAACACCACGTAGATCGAGTTGCGCTCCACCGAAGCCGAAGCCGTCAGCGTATATTCGTCGACAACCGGCGCGAGCTCGCCGCCCGACGCACGGTCGAAAAACACGTATGGCTTGCCATGCTTCACCTTCATGCTGCCGGTCGAATCACCGCCATAAGGAAGCAGACGGTAGACCTGACGATCGTCGCCGACAAGAAAGGCTGCCACATAGCCGTCGACAGGCGCAAGAAAACTCATGAACATATCGTCGCCGTTGCGGAAACGTGTATCGGCATTTTTGGCATCCTTGCCATTGCGGAGTATCAGTGCCTGAAAATCGACCGACTCATTGGAAATCGCTCGTGCCTGACCCTTGATCCTGCAGGTCACCACAAGGTTGCCGTCGTTGTCCATGAAAGTGTTGTAGACCGGTTCGCCGACATCGGCTATCCATTCGCCCTTCACCTCCGTGGCGCTCATTGACGAGAAATATGTATCCTCGCCATTCCCGTCGACAGTTTCACGCTGATACACATCCTGACTGACCACTGTGCCGAATTCGCGAGCCAGAGCCTGCACTCTGGCGCCTTCAAGCGCCAGACGTCGGCATTCGACCGGCGACTGTGTGCCGTCGCCCACAAACGTATATTCGCCGGTGACGGTCTTGATATCGGCGGCCACGGCTACCGACACCGACAGCAGTGCCACAGCCGACAGCAGCCGGCGCAAGAAGTGATTTGACAGCTTTATCATTTTCTTAACTTTCGGTTTTGCCATGTGGTGGTAAGCAGTCCTGAGGCGGTGACCTGAGGCGACTGCAGCTTATTGTTGATGACAGCCGACTGACGGCGCACATTGGCGGTCACATCGTCGGTGAGATCCTTAAGCGTGACATCGCCCTTGGTCTGCTGTATCTTTTTCAGCAGATAGTAGGTGAACAGACCGTGGTTCTTGTCGCGGTAAGGGAGCGCCGTTTCCTGTCCGGAGGTGGCGCTGAACACCAGCATATTGCCGGTAGGCGCCGACTCCTTGGGCTTGATCGCCACTCCGCGCGCCTGGGCAAGCATGCCACCGTCGCGACGCGCGCCGCTGAAACATGCGTCGAGGAACACTATCACCGATCCGCTGCCGGCATCTCCTATCTGCTCGTAGAAACGTCCGAGGGGCATACAGCTTTCAGGCGTCAGCGGGCTGCCGTCGACCGGAAGCAGATACGCGTCCTTGGTGCGCTCGTCGGGCATACCGTGTCCGGCATAATATACGATGACGTCGCAATCGCCGTCGAATGCCTGCACGGCATTGCGTATCTGTGCCACGGCTCCGAGCATGGTGCCGAGTGAAGCGTCTTTGAACACGCGGATATTCTCCTGCGGGATGCCGAGAGTGAGATTGCAGTATTTGGCGAAGATCTCGCCGTCGTGAAGAGCCGATTCGACCGCCACGACATTGTCGTAGTTCTCATTGGCTATAATGAGCGCGAGAGTGCGGTCAAGGCGGCGAGTGGTCTGCGGTATGTTCTCGTCGACGTCCGACATGCGCGTAATCTTTACCTCCGACTTCCGCGCAGTCTGCGCTACCGATTGCCCGGCATTGGCCTGACGGAGTATGGCGTCGAAATCCACATCGACCAGCTGCTGCTGATAGGCGAGATTGTCGGTCGTATCGTAGGTATAACGCTTGCCGTAGGGGGTGACGAACGTGATCTGCGCCACACGCACCTCGTTGTCGGCTATATAGAAGCGCGGCGCCTGAAAGTGGACTCCGGCCCAGTTGGACTTGAACAGCTCCGCCTGATTGTCGGCCAGAGGCACCTTGAGATATATCGGTCCGTAGGAGGAATCGATGAGATACACCTCATTGCCGGCATCATACGGACGAAGCGTCAGATCGTTGAGCCGCAGCGCACGGGCATACTTCTCAAGATACTCCGCCTGCGCCTCGACACAAGCCTTGTCATACTCAGCCTTTATGGTGAGGTCGTTGACGCGCTTCTGATAGTCCTCGATCTTTTCGAACTCGCCCTTACGGGTCCATGCCGACAGTTTCTTCTCGACGAAATCCTTGGCGAAATCGGAATACAACGGCGCATCGGCGGCCGCCTCCGACGAGGCTACGCCTGCCCGCTGATAGTTGGTGGTGTTCTGTTCGGAATAAGCCACGATAGGAGGCATGGAGAATCCGGCCACAGGATCCTGGCCGAGAGCCTGGATGCGGTTGTTGAGCTCGTCGAACTTCTCCTTGTCGTCAATGCAGCCATAAGCCACGGCGAGAGCCTTGAGATATTTGACCGAAGTGGGTATGTTGGCCACCACTTCCTCAAGCTTCTCTATGGCCGAAGAGAAATAGTCGTTGCTCTGACGTTTCAGACGCTTCGCCCCTTTCTCGTCGCTCTCCATGATGGCCTGATTGAAGAACCCTACTCCGAGATTGTAGTAGCACAGCGCTGTGTGCTGAGCCACGCTCATATTGTTGGGTTTCATCTCGTCAAGCCGGCGATAAATGTCAAGCGCCTTGAGATATTGCTGCTCGTCCTCAAGGAGCTTGCCCTGAATGCTGAGAAGCTGCTCGTCGTCGGGACGCATGCGGAGCGCCGCATCAAGAAATTCCTGAAGCCGCTCGGCGTGTCCGCCGTCGATACAGGCTTTGATACCGAACGATATCAGATGGTAATTTTCGGGATAGAGCTTCATGGCATCGTGCATGGAGTTGACCGCAAGGTCATACTGCCCGGCATTGATGCAAGCCTGTCCCATGTACATATACACTTTCTCGCGCATCGGGTTGTCGCCACAGGTGAAGAAGAGCTTGAAATATTCTATAGCCCTCGGAAAATCGCCCGAATTGTAGGCTCCTGAAGCGGCAATGTAGACGATCGACGGGAATGTCTGCTCGTCGCGCCGGAATGCATGGCCGGCAAATGCCGGATGGAGCTGCGTGTCGAGCAACGCCATTGCAAACTTGGTCAGCTGTGCGGAGTTGTTTAGCGAAGAATAGTGGAATGCTCCGGCTTCGAGATCGGGATTGATATCGCGGAGCACATTGCGTGCACGCACAAATTCCGGCGAGTCGGGACTGAACCGCGACAACACATCGAAGTTGTCGGTGAAACACGCATAAATCTTCGGATACAACATCTCCGGCGGCGTGTCGGCAGATTTCAGTCTGACAATGTCGCGATAACTCTCATCGGCCTTAACGGCAATCAGTGAGTCGGATGTTTCCTCGACTCCGCCGTCATCGGCGGCGGAGATCGAGGCTGTAG
>JAIDKJ010000310.1 GCA_029051835.1 Paramuribaculum sp.
TCGTTATAGCGCATAAAAACCGAGTGAACTGTTACAAATTGTTGACATTCAGTAAATAGTGTTTTTTGCCCGGAAACACCCCAATTGTTAATGTTGTTTAATTTCATGAATTTCGAACCTGTCACCGTCAAAAACGCCATAGGTCATGAGCCTGAATCCTTCGCCGAGGACCACGAGCCGGCATCCCGGATCTATCTCCATGTCGACGAGAATGTGTCGGTGGCCGAATATGAAATATTCCGTATCGGGGTGTGTCGCGCGATAGTTTTTTGCGAATATGAGCAGCGGATCGTCGTCGTGAATCGTGACGGACGCTTCTTTTCCGTTGCGTCGGGAGTGTGACGACCATCTGTGGGCAAATCCCACCGTCCATCGGGGGTGTATGGCGGCAAAGAGCCGCTGTGCAGTGGGATTGCGGAAAATGCGCTGCATGCGGCGGTAGGAGGGGCGCGGCTCTCCGCTCAGATCGCCGTGTTCGAGATAGAATGTGTGGCCGAGTATCTGTGTGTGGAGCGGACCGTCGATCACTTTCACGCCAATCTCTGCGGGCAGATAGTCGAAGATCCACACGTCGTGGTTGCCCTTGAGCCAGTAGACCGGTATGCCGGCATCGGTGAGCGATGCGATGGCGGCGAAAAACCGCACGAATCCGCGCGGCACCACCGTGCGGTATTCATACCAGTAGTCGATGGCGTCGCCGAGTATGTAGAGCGCGGAGGCTTTGTCGGCAAGCGATCTGATCCATCCGGCTATGGCGAGTTCGTGGGCGCGGTTGTTGTCGATCCACTGTGCTCCCAGATGCAGGTCGGATATGAAATAGGCCTTTCTCTGATCCATGTCGTGGCGTGAGTTGCTTATGGATTTACATGAAGCCGAGATCGAGCTTGGCTTCGTCGGTCATCATATCCTTGTCCCAGACGGGTTCGAACACGAGCCGTATGTCCACGCTTTTTATCCCCTCGATGCTTTCGAGCTTGATGCGTGCGTCGTCGATGATGAAGTCGGCGGCGGGGCAGTTGGGGGCGGTCAGCGTCATGTCGATTTTCAGATTGGCGTCATCGTCAATGTCGATGCCGTAAACGAGTCCGAGGCTATATATGTCGACCGGTATCTCGGGGTCGAATACTGTCTTGAGCATGGCTACGACCTTTTCTTCAAGCGGTAGCTTCTCTTCGGGTGTCAGCATAATTCTTGTCTGTGTTGTTGAAGTATTGAAATGTCGCTTTTCTTACGCTTTTGCGGAGCAAAATGAGCGATAGCATTGTCGGAAACGCCATGAGAGCGTAGAAGAGGTCGCACATGGCTACGGCGGCGCTCAGCGGCACGGCGGCGAACAACACCAGCGACAGGGTGAATGCCAGTGTGTACCATCGGCTGCTCCGCTCGCCGAACAGGTAGGCCGCGCAGCGGCTGCCGTAGAACGAGTAGGTGAACATGGAGCTGAGGGCAAAGCAGCTGACGACAGCCGTCAGCAGGTATTCGCCGAAGGGTATCGAACGTCCGAATGCATCTATGGCGAGCGAGAGTCCCTGAAGTCCGCTCTGACTGAAGTCGCCGGTCAGAAGCAGTGCCACAGCCGTGAGGGTGCACACAAATCCCGAATCGATCGCCGGGCCGAGCATGGCTATGAGTCCTTCTCTTACCGGCTCTTTGTTGGCTGATGTGGAATGCATGATGGAGGCTGTGCCTACTCCGGCATCGTTGACGAGGGCGGCCCGGCGCGCTCCGATTATGGCCACTCCGGCCAGCGCTCCCCATCCGGCTCTGAGGCTGAATGCCTCTGTGAAGATCGAGGCGAACACTCCGGGGACTGACTCGATGTTGGTGGCTACAATATAGGCCACCATGACGAAATAGGCCGTGACCATGAACGGTACGAGCACCGTGGCCACAGAGGCAATGCGCTTTATGCCTCCGATCACCACACTGCCTACGGTGAGCGCCATGAGAATGCCGAGCGTCAGGCGCACGGCCTGAGAGTCGTCGGCCAGTCCGGCCGAGGAGGCCGCGGTGGCGATCGCTTCGGCAAGCTGGTTGGCATTGATGATGCAAAGTGTTCCGAACATGCCGGCTACAGCGAATATCACGGCGAGCGGGCGCCAGTGGCTGCCGAGTCCCGAAGTGATGATATGCATGGGGCCGCCGGCAGGAGTGCCGTCGGGGCGTGTCGACCGGTGGAGTATGGCGAGCACTCCCTCATGATATTTGGTGCTCATGCCTACAATGGCGCTTATCCACATCCAGAATATGGCTCCGGGGCCTCCCATGGCGAGGGCTATGGCCACTCCGGCGATATTGCCCATGCCTACGGTGGCCGCCACGACCGACAGCAGCGCCTGGGCGGAGCTGATGCCTCGCTGCGACGCGTCGGCGGCACGGCTTTCGCGAAGGGCTGCCAGGGCGTCGGGCAGACGCCTCACCGACACCATGCCCGAGTAGAGAAACAGGAAGAGTCCTCCACCGATAAGCACAATGAAAAGCGGGTAGCCGCACAAAGTGTCGGCTACCTGCGTAAGAGTGTCGGAAATCGATGTCATGATCCGGTGCCTGATCAAACGAGATGCGCCACCAGTTCCTCGCGGTCGCCCGGAAGGAGGTCGATGACGGGTATCTCGATCATGGTGTAGGCTCCGGGCTGCAGACGCATTGCCGCGCGGGCCGATCCTACAAGTATCTGTGCGGTCAGTGCGGGGTTGTTGATGCTCATGCTGAATTCGAAACGCTGGTTCTGTGTGCGTCCCGATACGCCCTTGCGGGTCATGTGTACTCCGTGACCCATATCCTTGACTTCGTCGACCGATTTCACTTCGATGACGTGGGTTTCGTCGCTGGCGAAGTAGGGGTCGGTCTTTACGGCTTTGGCCACTTCGTCGAGGCTGGCTCCCGGCTCAAGCTCAACGTAGACCATGCGGCGATGTATGCCTGTGCCGAGAGGTATGGTCATCGAAAGGGCGTTCTTTACTCCGGGCTTGGATTTGACACACACGGTGTGACCCATGCTCATTCCGGGGCCGAAGTTGGTATAGGTGAGTCCCTTGGGCGCGGCGGCCTGCATCAGCGCTCTGACCACGGAGTCGCTTCCCGGATCCCATCCGGCCGAGATGACGGCTACTGTGCCGTGCTCACGTGCAATCTTGCCGAGGTCGCGGCGGAGCTGGGGTATGAGGGAGTGGATGTCGAAGCTGTCGACGGTGCGGATGCCGGCGGCGAGCATTGCCGATGCGTGCTTCTCCACTTCGCGTGTGGGAGTGCAGAGTATGGCCACATCGACTTTGCCGAGTTCGGCTATGTCGGTCACGACCTTATAGGGCGCGAGTTCGGCCGGCTGTGTGCCGAGGCTTCGCCGTACAATTCCGGCGATCTCGAAGTCGTCGGCTTCCTGCAGCGATTCGAGCACGAAGCGTCCGATATTGCCGTAGCCGACGATGGCTGCTTTGATTTTATTCATTTCTTGATGTTTATGTCGGGTTTTGGATTAGAGAGCCGAAACGATGTCGCGGGTGTCGCGGGCTATCATCAGCTCTTCGTCGGTGGGTATCACCACTACTTTGACTTTCGATGCCGGGGTGGAAATTTCGGTTTCGGTGCCGCGGGTGCGTGCGTTGAGCTCCTTGTCGATCTCCACGCCCATGAATTTCAGCGGCTCGCATACGTTTTCGCGCACTCCGGTCTGGTTCTCTCCGACACCGCCGGTGAACACGATCACGTCAACTCCTCCCATCTCGGCTGCGTAAGCGCCGATATATTTGATGATGCGCTGCTCATACATTGCGAGGCCGAGCTGTGCGCGCTCGTCGCCGGCTTTGTCGGCTGCTTCGATCTCGCGCATGTCCGACGAGATCTCGGTGACTCCGGCTATGCCGCTCTCCTTGTTGATGATGCGCTGTATGTCGTCGGCGGTGTAGCCGTGGCGTTGCATGAGATATGTGATGGCTCCCGGATCAACGTCGCCTACGCGGGTGCCCATCATGAGGCCTTCGGTGGGGGTGAGTCCCATCGATGTGTCGACGCTCTTGCCGTAGAGCACGGCGGTGATCGAGCCACCGTTGCCGATATGGCAGGTGATCACTTTCTGCTTGGCGGTGTCGAGTCCGAGGAATTCGCATGAGCGGGCCGACACGTAGCGGTGGCTGGTGCCGTGGAAGCCGTAGCGTCGCACTCCGTCCTCTTTGTAGAACTTATAGGGGAGGGCGTACATGAACGATTTGGCGGGCATGGTCTGATGGAACGCCGTGTCGAACACTCCCACCTGAGGCACTTCGGGCATGAGCGCCGATATGGCTTCGATGCCGGTGATGTTGGCGGGGTTGTGGAGCGGTGCGAGGTTGTAGCAGTCTTTCACCTGCTGTATCACTTCGTCGGTGATAAGCACCGATTTGTTGAATTTCTCGGCTCCGTGCACCACGCGGTGGCCAACGGCGTCGATCTCGGAGTAGCTTTTGATGCAGCCTACGGTGGGATCTGTCAGGTTGTTGAGTATGGCTTCTACGGCTCCCTTATGGTCGGTGAGTCCGAGCGGCTGTATCTCTTTGGAGCCGTCGGCTTTCTTGAATTTGAGGAATCCGTCGGCGAGTCCGATTTTTTCTACTCCGCCTTCGGCCATGGTGTTGTCGGTATCGGTGTCGATCAGTTTGTATTTCACGGAACTGCTGCCGCAGTTGAGCACTAATATTTTCATGTCTGATTAAAGATTGTAAGAGTGTATTGATATATTGAATTTCGGTCAGTTTTTGAGTCCGATGGCCTGGTTGCAGGTCATGATGATGGTCTTGTAGATATCCTCGGGGAAGCATCCGCGCGAGAGGTCGTTGACCGGGGCGGCGAGTCCCTGAAGCACTGGTCCGACAGCCTGCACACCTCCCAGACGCTGCACGAGCTTATAGGCGATGTTGCCTACTTCGAGCGAGGGGAACACCAGCACGTTGGCGCGGCCGTTGAGGGGGCTGTTGGGAGCCTTGGAGTGGGCTACTCCGGGCACTATGGCTGCATCGGCCTGAAGCTCTCCGTCGAGAATGAGGTCGGGTGCCATCTCTTTGGCTATCTCTGTGGCGCGGATCACCTTGTCGACGCGTTCGTGGCGCGCGCTGCCCTTGGTGGAGAAGCTCAGAATGGCCACTCGGGGTTCTATTCCGGCTATGTCGCGGGCGGTCTGTCCGGCCGATACGGCGATCTGTGCGAGTTCTTCGGCGGTGGGGTCGGGTACTACCGCGCAGTCGGCAAATACGAGTATGCCGTCGGTGCCGAAGTTGAGTCCTTCGGGGAGGAGCATGAGGAATGCTCCCGAAACGACGCTGATGCCGGGCTGTGTCTTGATCACCTGAAATGCGGCGCGGAGCACATTGCCGGTGGTGTTCTGCGCGCCGGCTACCTGTCCGTCGGCATCGCCGGCTTTCACCATAAGGCATCCGAGGTAGAGCGGATTGGCCGTAGTCAGGCGGGCCTCTTCCATGGTGATGCCTTTATTCTTGCGCAGCTCGAAAAAGAGCGGTGCATAGCGGTCGATGACTTTCTCGTCGGCCGGATTGACAATGTTGGCGTCCTTGATGTGTTCGAGTTTCAGCTCTTTTGCAAGGGCGTGTATGTCGGCAGGATCACCGATGAGGGTGATGTCGGCGAGTTTTTCGGCGATGATTCGGTCAGCTGCCGAAAGAGTACGGGGCTCAGTGCCTTCCGGGAGAACTATCCGCTGGATATTGGCCTTGGCCTTTGCGGTCATTTTCTCTATCAGTTCCATTTTGCAGGT
>JAIDKJ010000311.1 GCA_029051835.1 Paramuribaculum sp.
GAAAAATTTGCCTCTTACCGACGCATTTACGAACTTTATGCCTCTACAATCTTTCTAACTCTGATATCGGACGAATATCGCCACAACACCGCAAGACACCACCCCATGACAAAGCGACCTGACAACAACGGGCAACGACGACCGCATACTCTGGCCTATAGAGTGGCCGATCTCTACATCGACGGCTTCCGCTCCATGACTGTGGGGCGCAGTCTGTGGGTCATCATACTGATCAAGCTGGCCATACTCTTCCTCGTGTTCAAGCTCTTCTTCTTCCCCGATCTGCTCAGCCGCGACTATCCGACCGACGAGGACAGAGCCGCAGCCGTGCGCAACGAACTGATCGACCGCAGCAGCACATCAGACAGCAAATAACACCCCTGACGACAACATATCACATCAACACAATAACCAACCACTGACAATAATGGAAAATCTCGTAGAAGTAGTCGACTGGTCGCGATGGCAGTTCGCACTGACCGCCATGTACCATTGGCTGTTCGTGCCGCTCACACTCGGCATATCGGTGATCATCGGCATCATGGAAACCATCTACTACCGCACCGGATCACGGCGGTGGCTCGCCATCACAAAATTCTGGATGACGCTGTTCGGCATCAACTTCGCCCTCGGAGTGGCCACCGGCATAATTCTGGAATTTGAATTCGGCACCAACTGGTCGAACTACAGCTGGTTTGTAGGCGACATATTCGGAGCGCCCCTCGCCATCGAGGGACTGCTTGCATTCTTTATGGAGTCGACATTTATCGCAGTGATGTTTTTCGGCTGGAACAAAGTCAGCCCGCGCTTTCACCTTGCAGCCACATGGCTCACAGCCATAGGCGCCTCGATTTCGGCGCTTTGGATCCTCATAGCCAATGCATGGATGCAATATCCGGTGGGCATGGAGTTCGATCCGGCCCAGATGCGCAATATCATGGACGACTTCTGGGCTGTAGTGCTGTCGCCGGTGGCCATCCACAAATTTTTCCATGCCGTCATGTCGGGATGGGTGCTTGCAGGCATCTTCGTCACCGGCATCTCCGCATGGTTCATGCTACGTCGCCGCAACCACGCCATGGCCATAAGCTCCATCAAGGTAGCCTCCACAGTCGGAGCCATAGGCATGATCGGCACTCTGTGGAGCGGCGACGGATCGGCGGTCGACGTGGCGCGGGTGCAGCCTATGAAACTGGCGGCGATGGAGGGACTCTACGACGGCTCCTGCCGTCAGGCCATCAGCGCCTTCGGCATTCTCAACCCCGACAAGGAACCAGGCGATGACCGCCCCGATTTCCTGTTCAACATCAGCATCCCGACAGGCCTGTCGATCCTCGCCACCCATTCGGCCGACGGATTCGTGCCCGGCATCAACGACCTCATAGAAGGACGGATCATCACGCCCGCCGGCGACACCCTCAGAACCGAGAGCTACGCCGACCGCATAGCCGCCGGACAGCGCGCCCAGAATGCCCTGCGCCGCTACGACGAAGCCCGCAAGGTCGGTGACACCGCCGCCATGACACAAGCCGCCTCCGATATAAAGGCCGACTTCAACTACTTCGGCTACGGCTACCTCGAATCGCCTCGTCAGGCTGTGCCTCCGGTAGCCGTGACCTACTACGCATTCCATATCATGGTGATCGCCGGCGGATTCCTGTGCCTCGTGCTCGCGCTGACGCTCTGGGGCGCATTCCGGCGCAACGATCTGCTGTCGAAGCGCTGGTATATCCTCACCGCCATCGCCTCCATACCTATCGTCTGGATCTGCTCAGAAGCCGGATGGGTCACAGCCGAGGTGGGCCGCCAGCCCTGGATCATCGAAGGACTGATGCCAGTGCAGGCTGCCGTGAGCGACATATCGGCCGCAGGCGTGCAGACCACCTTCTGGATGTTCGCGGCAGTATTCACAGCTTTCCTGACCGCAGAGATCTGCATCATGACACGCCAGCTTCGCAAAGGCGCCGAAACCGATTTTGAAAACGAAAAATGACATTGACAACCATGGAACTTGAATATCTTCAGAATTACTGGTGGCTGCTGATAGCCGTGCTCGGATCACTCCTGGTGTTCCTGCTCTTCGTGCAGGGCGGCCAGACCATGCTGTTTCAGCGCTTCACCGAATCGCAGCGCACCATGATCATCAGTTCGCTCGGCAAGAAATGGGAGCTGACATTCACCACCCTTGTGGTGTTCGGCGGAGCCTTCTTCGCATCATTCCCCCTGTTTTATTCCACAAGCTTCGGAGGCGCCTACTGGCTCTGGATGCTCATACTTTTCAGCTTCGTACTGCAGGCCGTCAGCTACGAATTCCGCCGCAAGCCGGGCAACATCTTCGGCACCCGCACCTACGACGCCTTCCTGCTTATCAACGGATGCGTCGGCTGCATACTGCTCGGAGTGGCCGTAGGCATGATGTTTTTCGGAGCCGAGTTCACCATAAGCATGGGCAACATACTCGACCATCGGTCGCCCGTCATATCGCGTTGGGCGCCCACCCACGGACTTGAAGCCATACTCTGCTGGAAAAACCTGCTGCTCGGAGTGACGGTGCTCATGCTTGCCCGCACACTCGCATCGCTCTACATGCTCAACGACATTGCCGACGACGCCTTCCGCGCACAGCTGCGACGTCAGACAGCCGTCAACGGAGCGCTGTTCGTCGTGCTGTTTCTCGCGTTTCTCGCCGTACTGCTCACCCAGCGCGGACTGACACAGACCGGCCCCTCCACATTCGAATGGACCGACTACAAGTATCTCCATAACGCCCTCGCCCTCTGGCCGGCCACGATAGCGTTCGTAGCCGGAGTGCTCGCAGTGTTATGGGGCATAGGAGCCACCATATTCCGCTCCACATGGCGCGGAGGCATCTGGTGGGCCGGAGCCGGAACCATACTTGTGGTCATCGCCCTCTTCTGCTACGCCGGATTCAACTCCACCGCCTACTATCCCTCGCTGCTCGACACATCAAGCTCGCTGAGCATCCGCAACAGCTCGTCGACCGAATTTACCCTCACCGTCATGAGCTGGGTATCGGTGATAGTGCCTTTCGTCGCCGCATACATCATCGTAGCATGGCGCAAGATGGACTCCGTGAAGGTGACAGCCTCCGATTCGGCCCATTGATCCTCGCGCCGACATTTAGCAAAGACACTCTCCTCCACAACACTATTTAACGCCGGAGCCGCAAACCATCGTCGCACTCCGGCGTTTTACTACCAAAGAGAAGGCATTTTGCTGGCGTTATTAAAAAGCCAAGGCCCTATTTATAACCCGGAGTCTAACCCAAAGGGTAAACCGTAGGATATATAACCTTCTCAGCCCACTTCCGCCATCCGGACGTGGGCTCTCTTTTTATACCCGCCTATAACCACCTTCCACGCATCGCCCACATAATAGACCTACCATAGAATCGCGACTTTGCGAGCATCATTCAGCCTATACAGACGTATGACTACCAACTATATATGCATGATCACGCCACCTATTGACTCATTTATTACGCTGAATTATATTTCATCACGGGAATTTACTTTATAGGAGTTTCCTTGAAAATGCTTTGAAAGTGAAAGTGATCCCACCAAAATATGTTTTTCAACATAACAGACTCAAAATTTCAGGAAGAATTGTTAAATTTGCGGTCGCAGACCGCCTCGCGGACCACGCCAGTAGGGTGAGGTTCATCCGAACCACCCCCGGTCTGGGGTTAAGCGGAGCGGGATGTAGTGAAAATACATAAGAAAGCGTTTATCCGCGCTGATTCTTGACACTTCGGAATTCTCGCAAAATTCAGTCAATAGTCAAGGGTTGAGCAACGGTAGATGCCCGTGGATATGTGATTATCTTGCTTTCGGCACGATATTTCGGGAGAAATATAGCCGGACGCATTGATTGCATATACTGGCGTGGGCTTCTGCAGTTGCCGTCCGACTATTGATGGGCAATGCGAGAAGCCTCGAAGTGTAGGACGGTAACAGATACAGATTCCTACGCTTTTTTTATAAACCAATCACGCCAACGAGAGGATGACCGCGGCTCTATTTGACGATGAAAATATATCTTATCTATGGCGAAAAAGATGCGGGCAAAACTACCGCCTGTCAAAAATTGCTCAAATGTATTTTGTCCCTTGGCGGTAAGCTGAAGTCTTATGACACATTTACATGGGACAATGATTTCAAAAGCGTTACTGAATTCGAGAGTAAACGTATCGGAATCTATTCGCCCGGTGACGAAAGAGGTCATCTGAGTGAGGCTATCACATTTGGCACAGACTACAACTGTGATATTCTCGTTGCCACAGTTCGTAAAGGCATCGCCTACAATGCACCTCTAAATGAAATGAGCGACAGCAATTCCGGCGAATGGATAACACTTCACAAAGGAGCGACAGATGCTGAACTCGACTACAATGAAAATGGTATTGTTATAGAATTGCTTGATAGAATACATAAGGCATGACCATAAGACGTATATTTATTTTATTGGCGACCTGCCTTTTCATCGCAATTTCAGTATTTGCAGATGATGTGAAGAAACCCACTGTGATGATTCTGCCGAGCGATAACTGGTGCACTCAGCGCTACTTCACACAATCATTCGACAATCAAGGGACAACCGTGAAAGTGTCCGACTATCAACGAGCTTTTACTGAAGACATCGAGTTACCACAGGTCATTTCAAAAGTGGGTGGTGTTCTTACCGGCATGGGCTACAGCTTGAAAGATGCAGAGATGGAAATCAAATCACTTGGCGTGAAACAGGCAGAGAGCAATGCTATGTCAAGCAAAACATCCGGCGCGTCAATCGCCGAGACTCCACTCGACATTCTTAAACGGAGAATGAAATCCGACATAGTGATTCAGCTATGGTGGAACATCACCAAAGACCCTGCCGGCAAGATTGTGTCGTTCACCCTCGAAGCCTTTGACGCATACACCAACAAGCGCATAGCCACGGCTACGGGCAACTCTAAACCCACTGCCGACGCAATCCCCGTGGCGCTCGAAAAGGCTGTGAAGGACAATGTCAAAGAATTTGACAAGCAGCTTGACAAGTGGTATGATGACCAGAAGAAGAATGGTCGTGAAATTGCCCTGACAGTCCGCTGTTGGGATAGTTGGGAGAACGACCTCGAAACCGAGTATAATGGCGAGGAACTAACAGACTGCATACAGCAATGGATGCGCGATAACACGGTTAACGGCAGCTTCAACCTCAGCGACGGCACGGAGTCATTCTCCCAGTTTGAGCAGGTGTGCATACCTTTGAAAGATAAGAACGGCAAGGCGATGGATGCCCGCGCATTTGCCACGACATTGCGCAAGCATCTGCAAAAGCCGCCATACAATATCACATCAAAAGTAGTAATCCGTGGTCTCGGCGAGGCCATATTGATATTAGGCGAGAAATGAAAAAGACTATAATAACCCTGCTGCTTTGCATACTGCTGTCGCACCCGGCTGTAAACGGACAAGACAACGGACTAATCTCATACTTCCCTGTTGTGGTTGGTGCGGATATTCCGGAAAAGGCTAAACAGTCGCTCACCACAAAAATGGAGCAGGCGCTGACACAAAATGGTTTCGGTTCCACCAGCCGCACCGACCGCCTCGTGATGCTTGCCAAATGCAACGTGCTTGAAAAAGATGTCGCGCCTACAACGCCGCCACGCATTGCGCAGACCGTTGAGGTGACTTTTATCATCGGCGATGTAGTTGAGAACAAAACCTATACCTCCACGGCATTTGAGCTGAAAGGTATCGGCACAAATGAAACCAAAGCATGGCAAACGGCTTTCAACGCCCTTAAATCAGGAAATCCGCAATTTAAGGCCATGTTTGAGGAAGCCTACCGCAAGATAGATGCCTATTATTCCGACAACTGCAAGAAATTGATAGCCGAGGCTCAGACTATGGCCTCCACCGGCAATTATGACCGTGCCATCGCCTCATTGATGTCGATTCCCGACATTTGCTCTGACTGCCACCAGCAAGCTCTTGCAGAAGTCACCAAAATATACGGACAGAAAATCGACGCAGAAGGAGCGGCTCTATTGTCCAAAGCCAAAAGCGTTTGGGCAGCAAAACCCGATTCAGAGGGTGGCTGCGAAGCATTGGCTTATCTAAGTTCAATCACTATGGGCTCTAGTTCCTTTGATGATGCCGAGGCATTGGTGGCACATATAGCCGAAAAACTTTCATCCGACAAGGAACGAGAGTGGCAGCAGCGGCTCAAGGAATATAATGACGATAAAGAATTCCGCCGCCGCGAGCAATCCAATTCTCACGCCCGCTCAATGGCAACTATAGCCGCTTGTCGCTCCGTAGCCGAGAAATGGGCCGAAAACCAACCGCAAACAAACGTATATCTTAACTGGTAAATTATATTAAACATGAAAACTACAGAACATATCCTCAGAACAATTTTCTTAGTAATTGTTTTGATTGGCATTGGCGCGCCAGAGTCCTTTTCGCAATTCAACATAATAGGTAAAGGATCGACGGAACAACTTGGTCGCAAAGATTCCAAAGCCAAAAAAGAAGCGAAGAAACTACTGAAAGAAATAGAAC
>JAIDKJ010000312.1 GCA_029051835.1 Paramuribaculum sp.
CCTACATGGCTCTCTTCCCACGAATAGCCCTTCCAGATGCCAGCGAACATCTTCTTCGATACTTCGCCGTGAAGCCAGCTTACGCCGTTGGCTTCCTGACAGGTGTTGAGCGCAAACACGCTCATTGAGAAACGCTCGTTGGTATCGGGGTTTTCGCGACCCATGTTCATGAGATCGGCCCACGAAATGCCAAGACGCGCGGGGAATTCACCCATATATTTGCCGAACAGACCTTCGTCGAAATAGTCGTGGCCGGCAGGCACGGGAGTGTGTACAGTGTAGAGCGAAGTCGAGCGTACGATTTCAAGCGCGGTGTTGAAGTCGAGTCCCTTTTCCTGAACGTAGTCCACCAGACGCTGCAGGTTGAGCAGAGCTGCGTGTCCCTCGTTGCAGTGATAGAGGTCGGAGTTGATGCCGAGCTTCTTGAGCATCAGCATACCGCCGATGCCGAGCAGATATTCCTGCTTGATACGGTTCTCCCAGTCGCCACCGTAGAGCTGGTGGGTGATCGAGCGGTCATACTCGCTGTTGAGGTCGAAATCCGTATCCATGAGGTAGAGCTTCATGCGACCCACGTTCACACGCCAGATGTGCGAGTAAACGATGCGTCCGGGATAAGGCACTTCGAGGATGACGGGCTTGCCCTCTTCGTCAGTCACCTGCTCGATGGGGAGCTGGTTGAAGTTCTGCGGCTCGTAGTTGGCGATCTGCTGGCCGTCAACCGACAGAGTCTGTGTGAAGTATCCGTAGCGATAGAGGAAGCCGACGGCTGTCATGTCGACACGGCTGTCGGATGCTTCCTTGATATAGTCGCCGGCGAGCACACCAAGGCCACCGGAATAAATCTTCAGGCAGTTGCACAGGCCATATTCCATCGAGAAATATGACACCGACGGTATGTCAGACCGCATGTGAGTTGCGATGTAGTCGTTGATACTCTTGTAGACGCTCTCTATGCGACCCATCATTTCAGGATCTTTGAGCATCTCTTCAAGACGTTCGGAGGAAAGACGCTGCAGGAGCATCACGGGATTTTCACCGGTGGCTCGCCACATGTCGGGATTGATGTCGCGGAAAAGGTTCTTAGCATCGCTGTTCCAAACCCACCAAAGGTTTTTCGCAATGACTTCGAGAGGCTTTAGTTTTGCGGGAAGATCTGCACTCACTGTGGCCTCATGCCAGATGGGGGCATTGGAGTTGCTTACCTGTATTTTCATTATGTTGATAAAATTGTGATTTGTATTTCGGTTTATTTTCTACGGTCAGTGTTGCGGTTGGCGAGAGCTATCTCGAACGCATCAATATAATATGCCACAAAATAACTCCAGGCCGCACGCGATGATGTGTGGATGGCTGCCGCCGAGATTCTGGCGGTTTCCTCTTCGTCGCACTCATTGATATACGACAGTGTGCGTGCTATATTGTCTACAACCTCTGAATAGTTGTAGTCACCGCGTCCTATGACATTTACGCCGCAGGTGTCAAGCTGATTGTCGGTTGTCGACAATATCCATTGTCCGAAGCCCGAAAGCGATGTGGTCACGGTCGGCACGCCGAACGCTATACTTTCAAGCGGAGTGTATCCCCATGGTTCGTAGTACGACGGGAATACGGTCGCGTCCATACCTATGAGCAGGTCATAATAGGATGCATCAAATATGCCGTCCGAACCATTGAGATAACAGGGAACGTATATGACGTTTACGTGACTGTCGGCTGAATTCGTAAAGCCTATGGCGTGAATGCGGTTGATGATCGGATCGCTGTCGGGATTGTTGAGAGTGTGGGTCATCACCGGATCAGGCAGACGATGCCAGCCTTCATGATCCGATTCCAATGCCTTGACGAGATCCTCGCGGGCTGCTTTGGACCATGCCGGCACCATGACAAACGCAAGAGTTTCGCGTTTCGGATCGCGATGTCCGAGAGCGGCTATCGCATCAAGATATACGTCGATGCCTTTATTGCGGTATTCGCAACGTCCGGAAGTGGCTACGATCATTGTGTGCTCGGGCAGTTTGCGACCCACAAGCGCCGATGCAGCTTCAAGCATCAGCTTGCGTGCCGACTGGCGCTCTTTTTTGAAGCGGCTCCGTGGCGGCACGAAATTCTTTTCAAATCCGTTGGGGGTGACTACCTGCGGGCGCAGATCAAGAAGCTGCTCGCACTCTATAGCCGTGATCTCGCTCACCGTAGTGAAGCAATCGGCCTGATGGGCAGCAGTCTTTTCCAGCGAATGCTTGGCTTCCATATTGAGCTCGCGAGCCATCTGGTCGCCATTGTAATTCTGAAGCTGTCCGTAGAGAGGCTTGCCGTTGCCGCAGATGCTGCGCCCTATGCTTGTGGCATGGGTGGTGAACACCGTAGCCACCTGAGGAAGCTTCCACTTCACATAAAGGAGTCCCATGCCTGTGGTCCACTCGTCGAAGTGGGCTATCACGTTTTTATTGGATTTGGGACCGGCCTTGTAATACGAGCAAAGCGATTCGATCACGATGCCCGCCGCATGGGAAAACGCGCACGCCTCGCCATAATCGCCGTAGGCATGCAGCGAATCGACTCCGAAGCGCTGCCACATCTCTCCGAAGAGGGTGTCGTTGAGCGCATACATGGAGTCAAACTTCACAAGCACAACTATAGGCTTGCCGGGGACATCCCATCGTCCGGTGCGGACCTTGATGCCGTGAGGCAACGATGCCGCGGCGGAGGCCCACCCCTTCAGTACCGAAGGAGATTCGATGAAATATGGCGATGGATTCTGTTCCGACCACACGTCCGGGCCGATGAATATTACCTTGTCTTTGTATAGTTTATGGAGCGTGTCGGCTTTAGTGGAGAGCACAGTATATATGCCTCCGATCTTGTTGCAGACTTCCCAACTGGTTTCTATAAGCAGGTCAAGTGCCACTGCTGGTTGTTCCATTATCTTTATGAAATAAGATTAAATCGGGTGGCAAAGGTACGAATTATTAGGCAATTTGCAAAATATAGGCTGAAATTAGGTGTTGAATATTTTGTACATTCGCCACGATTTAGTATTTTTGCCAAATCAACAAATGATATGTATCGGTTGATTTGCCTGGTCGCGCCATATCTTATCTGCGACAAGCTAAACGGGTTTTCTCTCCATGCGATCAACCGCTGTTATATAATTCAGAAGCTAACAGTTATGAAACACCGTGCTGTCATAGCCTGCCTGACATTGGTGGCCGTCGTGGCGCCATTGTCTGCCGGTGTGTCCGCCGACTCGTCAGCAGTCGGAGGCTCGCCTATGGCTCAACGCGTCGGTGTGCCTGAAGCTACGGCCGGAGAAGGCCGGCTTACACTGAAAGCCTCACCCGCAGAGTCCGATGTGTTTCAGATTTACGGTATCACCGGACAGCTCATCAAGAAACTGGAGGTAAAAGCCGGAGATTCGGCACAGCTCGAACTCCGACGCGGCATATATATCGTGAAGTGCTCACGATGGGCGCGTAAAATCATGGTAAAATAAGTATCGGTATATGTCGAGCCGCAGCAAAAGATTTTCAATCATAACAGTGAGCTATAACGCCGCAGGCGCTATAGAGCGCACCGCACGCTCCGTCATGGAGCAGGACTTCCGCGATTTTGAGTACATCGTGATCGACGGAGCATCCAAGGATGGCACTCCGGATAAGGCTGCGGCAATAACCGGAAAGCATGACGACGTCGCGACGACCATCATAAGCGAGCCTGACAGCGGCATATACGACGCCATGAACAAAGGACTCGATCGAGCCTGCGGAGAATATCTGATATTCCTCAATGCCGGAGATGCTTTTCACGCTACCGATACATCTTATACAAATATTCCGCTGCCGACGATCTTACG
>JAIDKJ010000313.1 GCA_029051835.1 Paramuribaculum sp.
CCGGCATCTGACCGCTCCCCCACGGCTTACGCTCTCAAGTTTTTCCCACGGTATGCTCGTCTGCCATCAGGCCTTTGTCGTACTGGCCAGAATTGCATCGCCGTTCGACACCTCTTATCGGTATTCGGCCGATTACGACTGGTGCATACAGTGTCTGCAACACTCACGCCACAATGTCTATGTCGACCGCACACTGGTTGATTACCTCGCCGAGGGAACTACCACAGCCAACCGACGGGCATCGCTGATAGAGCGTTTCCGCATCATGGCCTGTTATTACGGACTGCCTCTCGCCATATTCAGGCATTTGCAGTTCATACCGCGCTTCCTCAGGCGGCGCCGACTTGAAAAGCAAATATTCAATAATCCCTAAATATACAGCAATGAAATATTATCTTGCAAATAATGGACAGCAGGAGGGACCATTTACTCCTGAAGAACTCGCTTCGAGAGGCATCACCCCCTCATCGCTCGTATGGTGCGAGGGAATGACCGAGTGGACCCAGGCCGGACAGGTGCCCGAACTCAGCGCCTACATACTGGGAGGAGCACAGGCGCCGTCCACGCTCCCCAACGGAGGTTTCGCCAACTGCCAGCAGCCGCAACAGCCGCAGTCGCCGTTCGGCGGACAGACTCCGTTCGCCGCCCCGCAGCCCGAAAATGCAGTATGCCCGAAGACATGGCTTGTGGAGTCAATACTTGTGACACTGTTCTGCTGCCTCCCGTTCGGCATCGTCGGCATCATCAAAGCATCGCAGGTCGAGAGCCAGTTCAGGATCGGCAACTATGCCGGCGCACAGCAGTCGTCGGCCGATGCCGGCAAATGGACTAAACTCGGCTTCTTCATAGGTCTTGGCGTCAGCCTTTTGTATATCCTTCTTGTGATTGTAGGTGTTGTCGGCAAAAGTCTTTAATACTACATTTTATGTAGAACGGCAGCTTGCCGACAGACTACTGTCGTGGCTGCGTCTGACATACATCCCCGAAGCTATGTCTTCGGGGATGATTACCGATGTCATGCTTATGAGATTGAGCGAACCTCCCGATCCGTCGGCCGAGGCTTTCGCCCTGCATCTCCGCACACACGATTCCGACAGTGCCAAGGAGTGGATCAACAATATCGGACAATCGCTCATAGGTCATCTGGCGGCAGAGGTTGGCCAGGAACGCCTGCTCCATTTCACCACCCCTATGGAAGAGATCGAGATATGAATTCCGTTAAAATTCCCGACAACACCATCAGTCTCAAAGAGTGGGACAAGATCATCATCGGCGTGGATCCGGGCACTAACGTCATGGGCTACGGCATTCTGGGTGTCAAATCAAAAAAACCGGCAATGATAGCCCTCGGCATCATTGAGCTGAATAAATTTGAAAGCCACTACCTCAGGCTCCGACGTATCTACGACCGCATCGTGTCGCTTGTCGACCAATACCTGCCCGATGAAATGGCCATCGAAGCACCGTTTTTTGGCAAAAACGTGCAATCCATGCTCAAGCTCGGACGTGCCCAGGGAGTAGCCATGGCAGCAGCCCTGAGCCGGGATGTGCCAATTACAGAATATGAACCACGCAAGATCAAGATGGCCATCACCGGCAACGGAGCAGCATCGAAAGAGCAGGTAAGGGAAATGCTGAAACGCATTCTCGCCATACCCGAGGCCAACCTGTTGCCGCAGCTCGACTCAACCGATGCCCTCGGAGCTGCACTCTGCCACTTCTACGAATCTCAGCGTCCGGTAGCCACTTCCGGCCCACGCACATGGAAAGAATTCCTTGCCAAACACCCCGACCGCGTGAAATAGTTTCTGCATAGCCTTCCGAGAAGTTGCGGCAGGCCGTGTGCAGTAG
>JAIDKJ010000314.1 GCA_029051835.1 Paramuribaculum sp.
TCGATGATAAGTTCATAGTCGGGTCGCAGCTGCTCGCTGATGCCGCGTATGCCTTTCTTGCCACCCTGTTCGGCTATCTGCTTCATTGCTATTGCCACGAATTCGGGTGACACCTTGGTGAGCTGCGGATTGAAGAGCGGATCCATTTTTGAGGGCACATAGCGGTGATTGACATCGATGCCGCCAACAGGCATGAAGCCCGACGTGAAGTATTGCGCGGTGGCTATGCAGCGCTGCATGGAGTTGGCCTGGACGTTCACGTCATCGGCCGACGGCTGATGGTTTTCGGGAAACAGTCCCGCATCCTCGGCCCATTTGCGGAAATACTGGCCCATCATCGTTTCGACGGCGCCGCCGCGAAGCGTCAGCTCGCTCTTGGGAGCCGACCATACGGTCCACTGGTGGGGAGTCATGCGGCCGAGATCGCTCTTCGAATCCGACAGCGGGGAGCGGATATTGTGGCGGCTGAGCACTACGGCTTCTTTGAGCTGATATTTCTGTTTGAATTCGGGCGAACGCTGCTGCTGTGCGACAGCTCCCGGAGCGATGGAGAGGAGGATGGCCGCTATGGCCGTGTTGAAGAGTTTCATGTTATTTTATAATTGTGAGTAAGTGAATGGTTGTCGATTCAATATTACAAACAATATGAACAATAAAATGTTTTCGGTTGTTAAAGTTTTATTAATTTTGCAACCTATAACTAAAAACACAATCTTTTTAATCAAATTAATAAAAAAATGAAAAGGATTACTAAAATACTGACTGTCATGGCTGTCGTGGCCATGCCGGCTCTGCAGGCAATGGCTGCCGACGATGAGCCCAAACTGACAGTGAAACCCACCGGACGCGTTCTCATGGACGGAGCGGTATATCTTCCCGACGGCGACGGACTCGCCGACGGCGTGGCTCTCCCCGACATACGTATGGGCGTAAAGGCCTCCTACGGCAAATGGTCGGGAAAGATCGATGCCGGATATTCGTTCAACAAGCTCAGCATGAAAGATGTCTACATACAGTATTCTTTCAATGGCGAAAACTATCTCCGTGCGGGCTACTTCGTTCATCAGTTCGGACTCAATGCCGCCACATCTTCGTCGATGAAACCGCAGATGGAGGCCGCCACCACCGATACATATTTCAACGCCACCGGACGTAACATCGGTCTGGAATATGTCCACGACTGCGGACCGGCTTTCCTGAGCTTCTCGGGCATCGTGGCCGGAACGTCGATGACCTCACCATCCAACGATCAGGGCAAGGTGAGCGTCGGAGCGCTCAACCGTGCGGTGTGGCGCCCCTACCACTCCACCGGACTCGTGGCGCAGGTAGGCATGTCGCTCTGGTATCAGTCGGCTCTCCACAAGGCCGAAACTGCCGAGGATGGCGAAACCGTAGCATCGCGCGGCTACTTCAACTGGTCGGCCGGATTCCCCACACGCGTCAGCAAGGAGGGTATGCTCGGAGCCGATGTCCCCGACGCCAAGGGTGTGTTCAAGCTTTCGCCCGAATGGCTGTTGATGAAGGGACGCGTGGCCTTCGAGGGACAGTACTACTATATGAACGTGGCGCGTCGCACCGGCTTTGAGTCATATCGCGCCCAGGGTGTCTACGGCCTGCTCCGCGGCATACTCATCGGATCCGACTACGGATATGCCCACGGCGACGCCGGACTCGCCACTCCCGGCAAGGGTACGCTCGAAATGGTGCTCGGCTACAACTACACCGATGCCAATCAGGGACGCAGCGGCATACACGGCGGTATCTCCAACGATGCCTCGATGACGCTCAACTACTACTTCAACAAGTACGTAATAGGTCGACTCCGCTACAGCTATACCGATGTCCGCACATCCGACGTGCAGCGCAACCGCCACGTCAACACCATACAGGCCCGTCTGCAGATACTCTTCTGACACTCCGCAGGCCTGAAGCTGTCAACGAATTGAATTTTTACTATTAAGGCGTGCCGCGGCGGGAACTGCGGCACGCCCTTTTTCTCTCGATTATTTCGTTCGGAAGCGTGTGGATATAGTAGTATGGCGTTGAAAAAAAAGAGAGCGTCGTGGCTGATCACTCGCTGTCGGTCGACAGCATCGCCAGCAGTGCGCGGCGCGACTTCACCCTGATCTCATGCTGGTCATAATCTATGATGCCTCTCTCGCGCATCGACTCCAGAGTGGAGATGAACGAGGTGCGCTGCACTCCGAAGAGCGAATAGAGATCGCGCTGACGCCCCACGAGCTTCACGTCGGTGCCGCCGCGCTGAGTCAGGGCGATGATCCAGAAGGCTATGCGCTCCTCAAGCGATCCGGCTGCCACGGCGAGTACGCCGTCGATCGCCTTCTGGGCGTTGACCGACAGGATGTTGAGGAAATTGAACAGAAACACCTTGTCGGCGTTGAGTATGTCCACGTAGTCGTTTTTGGATATCTGCATGATGCCCGCAGGCTCCAGAGCCACCACTTCGGCCGGATAGCAAGTGTTGCGTCCGAACAGAAATTCCGGAGCTATCACGTTGGGGGCGGCAAGTGTCTGCGACACCTGAAACCGTCCGTTGGAGCTTGTAAGGGTAGATCTTACCGAGCCTGATATCACGAATTTGATATGGGTGCATGGCTCGCCGCGCTCTATCACTCTTTCCCCTTCGAGATATTTCAGGAAGTGGAAGGGAGCGCGTCCCACCACCTCGCTGATGCGTTCACGGCTCACTCCGTTGAAGAGCGGCAGTCCCATGAGGATTTCATACATGCTGTCCATATCGTAATCTGTCTTTGTTTAATTAACGCGCTGATTTTTATTAAAGTTCCCCGAAGCCGGCTATATCTTTGCAGTCGGCGGTCATGTCCACGCCCGTGGGCACCACGGTCACGTATCCGCGGCCGAGCCAGTAGTTGTCGGTGGCATCGTCGTCGGGATCGCGGTCTACGTATTGGCCGGTCAGACGGTAGGCTGTGCGTCCGTCGGCGGTGGTTGTCTGTGCGTACTCGTCGGTCCAGTGGCCCATCGATGCCCTGACAAGCTTTATGCCCTTGGGCTTGCACCGTGCGGGAATGTTTACGTTCAGGCATATGCCCGACGGCAGACCCGAAGCGGCCACCGCGCGCGCTATCTCGTCGACATATCGGCCGCACTCGCTGAAGTCGGCGTCGGCGTGATGGTCGAGCAGCGAGAAGCCCACCGAGGGGATCCCTATCGTGCACCCTTCGATCACGGCGCCCATAGTGCCGGAATACAGCACCGAGTTGCCCGAATTCGATCCGTGGTTGATGCCCGACAGTATCAGGTCAGGCCGGCGCTCTCCGAACAGGGCGTGCATGGCGAGTTTCACGCAGTCCACCGGAGTGCCGTTGACCGACCACACCTGCCCGCCCTCGTTGTCGGCGCGGCGGGTGAGATACAGTTCGCGGTTCACCGTTATGGCCGACGACTGCCCCGACTGGGGGCCGTCGGGAGCCACCGTCACCACATCGGCCCAGTGGCCGACGCGTTCAGCCAGATAACGTATGCCGGCGGCCTCGAAGCCGTCGTCGTTGGTTATGAGTATAAGTGTGCGCTGATCCATCTTTTTGTAGTTAGTGCTTACAAAGTTACGAAATATCCGCCGATTTTGTTTAATTTTGTCGTGCTGCAGGCGTTTCCTGCGGTTGGATTGACCTATATGTAATTATGATACAACGTATTCAGACCCTCTGGCTTCTCGCTGCCATAGCCGTTTTGGCAGTGTTCTGTTTTCTCCCCTTCGGCTCGGTGGCGGGCAAGGCTATCGAAGTGTCTTCCGACATCTTTGTGCTTGCCTCGGCGGTCGTTTCGGCGCTGCTGTGCCTCGTGGCCATATTCCTCTATCGTAGCCTTGGCCGCCAGAAGACGGTGATAGTGGCGTCGATGGCGTTTGCGCTGATTTCCGCCGCGTTCGGGACGCTGACAGTGCTTATGGACGACGGCTGCTCTCTCTCCTCCCTCGGATGGGCGCTGCTGCTCCCTCTTGCGGCAGTGGTGGCGCAGATCGCCGCCTGGCGTGGAGTGAGCGCCGACCAGCGGCTGCTCCGCTCCTACGATCGCCTGCGCTGATCCCACCTCCCCGGGGCTACATGGCCCGGAGTATGTCGAGCGACTTCACGCCCTCCAGACGGGTGTGATGGAGCGAATAAAACTGCATCATACGGTCGAGCACGGCGTTGCGTGCCGCCCGGTCGAAGCGGTACAGGTGCATGTTGGCATACGTCATCCTGCACAGCGCTGCCGCCACTCTCGCGTCATCGCTGCCGATCCACCGGTTGTGGAGCGGAGCGCTCAGGCGCCAGATGCCGTCGGCCATGTCAAACACCATGCCGCTCCTGTAGGCCGACGGGTCGGGCTCGATGCCCAGACACACCGCCAGACCGCGAAGAAAAGCTATATGATAGTTGGCCGTGCGCTCGCGGGGCAGCTCGTCGAGCACAGCCACCGACTGTGCCACGAAGTCAAACGTCGCCGCGTCGGGCTGGCTGCTCCTCAGCACTATGCCCAGCACCTCCGCCAGAAACATCGCCACCGTCTGTTTTACAGGCGATGCCACTATCCCCTGCAGCGGACGGAGAGTGCGCACCGACACTATGCGGCTTACCTCGCGCCCCGGCACTATCTCGGCCACGCATTCCACCACCGACATCGGCTGGAGCAAAGCCCTCCGGCGGCTCGCCTCGCGACCCTTGCCGCCGCGTAGCAGCAGCGACATGAAGCCTCGGCTCCGGGTGTAGGCCGACAGTATCGAGCGGTCATCGGCATAGGCCACAGTCCGCAAAGCTATCATTTGTAAGGTTTCCTGCATGATTGTCGGGAGCGTTTACGGTTCAGTATCGGTCGTGGCAGTCCACGAGTCCGAGCGATTGGAGTATGTAGCGGGCCACCGATTCATCGGTGTTGGGTCCTATCACCGTGTCGGCGCGCTCTATCACCTCCGGCATAGCGTTGGCCACGGCCACAGCCTCATCGGCCACCTCCATCATCGGCAGATCGTTGAGATTGTCGCCGAACACCGTCACCCACTCCGCCCCCGTACGCTCGGCCATGGCTCTGACAGCCTCGGCCTTCGACACACCCTGGGCGAAGATCTCTATCACACCCTGGCGCGGATCGTAGTTGTCGGGGTAGGCCTGTACGGTCAGACCGATCGACATCCGCATCGTTTCGCCGAGTTTCATCACATCCTCCACCGGACCCATCGCCAGCAGCAGCATCGTGGCGTCGAAAGTCGACATCGGAGCCATCTCGCTGTGGAAATGAAACTGTTTCAGCAGCAGCTGCGAGCGGTCGCGTATGAACCGCTTCTCCAGAGGCGATATATCCCCCACATGATGCACGTGGAGCATACCGTCGTCGGTCAGATTGTAGACAAACGGACTTAACCCCGCGCTCAGGCACAGACGGTAGGCCTCGCCGGCAAGACCCGGATCTATCGGATGCGGATCGGCATAGCAGCGGTGCGAACGGTCCCACAGCGCCGCCCCGGTCATCACTATCAGCGGCAGGCGGGTGAAAGTGTGGGCGAGTATGCGGTCCACCGTCGCCGGAGTCCGGGCCGTCGCCACCGTGATGAGCGCGCCCATGTGCGACAGATCCGAGATCACCCTCGCGGTCATGGGCGGCACACGCCCCTCGTTGTCGAGGAGAGTCCCGTCGAGGTCAGTGACAAACAGATGTCGGCGTGCTGCCTCGCATAGATGGTCAGATTGCGTTACGTCCATTGTCAGTTTGCAGATATAGGTTAATTGCAGATATAGGTTTTACTGATCGTTTGCGGCATATCGCGATTTTCAGGCCCTTCGGTCTGCATCACCACCACATTGTGATAGCCTCGTGTGCAATCCCGACATGTCCGCTTATGTGTATCTGCAAAATTAGCCATTTTCTCCAACATATCCAACCCCGCTCCCTCCGCCGACACCCTCCGCGATGCTTCATCCGTGATGTAGGGATGCTCTACGGAACATCCGATGATACGACAGCACATACATCGGGGAGTTGGGGTGTGGCGCCCTCTCCTCAGCGGCCTCATCTACGAAGATGCCGAGCCCACTCACCCCTGACCCCACCAAGGCGGCGCTACGCCCGC
>JAIDKJ010000315.1 GCA_029051835.1 Paramuribaculum sp.
CTACCGACGATGCTTCAAGATTCTCGCGGTTATCGATACGGTCGAGCGTGGCGTCGTCGCCATCTACATGTCGCACTATGGCGAGTTTCAGCGAGTCGATCATGCCGACAAGTCCGGCCGCTTCGTCGCGCAGATCTTTCGCGCGACGGTGCCATTCGGCAGCTTTGTCGGGGTTGTTGGCGGCGGCTACTGCAAGGGTTTCGTAGACGGCGTTGTTGCGGTGGGTCACGGTCTGGTTCGACAGATCGAGCCCCTCCTCCACCTGAGTGAAGCCGTCGAGCACATCGCTCGAAACGTTGAGTGCCAGCATGGCCGTCAGGACGATATACATCAGGTTTATCATCTTCTGACGCGGCGACATGCGTGATCCTGAGGATGCCATCGGATCAGTCGGGATTCGGGGCAGCGGTCTGCCTGTTAGACATGTTGACGGTCATGGCCTGAAGCATGCGCTCGTAGATCTGGTTGAGCTGCTGCATGTGGGAGGTGAGTTTCTCCGCTTCCTGATGGTAGAGTTCGCTCCTGCGGGCCGTTTCCTCATACATCCGGCGCATGTCCATCATGCCGCGGTTGACGCTGTCGAATGCGTCGAGCTGCGACGAGACGCTGCGCAGCTGCACTTCATAAATGGTGTTGAGTCCTGATATATTGCGGTTGAGCGCTGTCATCTGCTCTATATATCCGTCGAGCGTATCTCCGATGGTCTTGATGCTTTGCTCCACCTGAGCGGATACTTCGGCCGGAAACGCGGTCTGCGGGCCTGTAGTGACCTGCATGGCTGCACTGGCCTGTGGGCTTGCACTGGCCTGTACGCCGTTGCCGGCCATGACGGTGCCGTGTCCCTGCGGTGTGGCCTGTTGCGGCGTTGCAGCGTAGGCGGGTGTCTGTACGTGCGTCGCTACGGTTGCTGCGGCAGTGGCGTTCTCCTCTGTTGCGGCATGGTGGTGTCCGGTCAGGATATGCTCCCAGTCGGGTTCGCGCGGCGGACGGTCGAAGGCTGTGAGTATGAACATTATCACCTCGGTGCCCATGCCTATCGACAGCAGTGTGTCGCCGCCTGAGAGATGGAGTATCTTGAACAGGGCGCCGAGTATCACAATGGCTGCGCCCAGAGAATAGGCTATATTGAAGAAACGCTGTCCGTTATCACCGGAGAGGAAGCGTTCCACTACGTTGCGGTATCGTTTGATCTTTCCCATAATCATTTTCTTTTTTTGTTGCCGCCCTGACCTTTGGCGAAGCCGATGTTGGTGCGTACACATCGGAAGCCTATGAACGAACGCTGCTCGTTCTGGTATTCCCACATGCGTATGTCGGATCTGATATTGTGTGCCACATCTTTCCACGATCCGCCGCGCACTATTTTGCGTTTGAGGCGGTAGGGATCGTCGGGTGCGGCTTTGTAGCGGTATTCAGGGTTCAGATCGCTCTTGATGGTGCTTACGCTTTCGGTGTAGGCTGTGGAGGTCCATTCGCTCACGTTGCCGGCCATGTCGTAGAGTCCGAAGTCGTTCGGGGCGTATGTCCCGACGCGCGATGTGATTATGTGGCCGTCCTGCACATAGTTGCCCTCCTGCGGCTTGAAATTGGCATAAAAACAGCCTTTCTCCTCGGTCAGCGGCAGATCGCCCTCCCAGGGATATTTGTTGTCGCTGACGCCCGCTCTGGCGGCGTATTCCCACTCGGCTTCTGTCGGGAGGCGGTAAGGCTCCACATACACGCCCTCGCGGCCTATGGAGCGACGCAGGAAGGCGGTGCGCCATGCGGCGAAGGCGTTGGCCTGCTCCCAGCTGACGCCTACCACCGGATAGTCGTTGTAGCCGCCGTGTGAGAAGTACATCCTCACGTAAGGCTCGTTGTAGGCGTTGTCGAAGTCGTTGATCCATGCCGTCGTGTCGGGATAGACATTGACTATATACGTGTTGACGAAGTCATATTCGCTCGACAGCGCGCGCGATATGGTGCGGCGTATGATTTCGCCGTCCTCGTCGATCCAGGCGGTGTCCTTGGTGATAACAGGCACCTCGGTCGGCACCGGAAGATCGGTGTTGTATTCGCGTCGGCGCGGGTCGCGTCGGTATTTGCGTCTGACGGCCTCCGACTGGTCGTAGATCTCATACCGGTAGTTGAGCTGCGTGTCGTCGAGCTCGCGTGCGCCGGTTATGGGATTGGTGCGGTAGACGCTCTCTATGGCTCTCTGCTCGTCTTCGTCGGGGTTGCGCCAGGGTATCGGTTTGGCCCAGTTGAGATGGGGCGTCACCGGATTTCCGTCGCGGTCCTCGTCGATCTTGTATTCCTCATTGCCTCCGTAGGCCGGATCGGCAAGACGCTCGCGGATTATGGAGTCGCGCACCCAGAAGACAAACTGCTTGTATTCGGCGTTAGTCACTTCGGTTTCGTCCATCCAGAAAGCGTCGACCGAAATACCGTGGGCGTCGGCGCGGAGTCCCCAGAGCGAATCGGCCTGCTGGGGGCCGGCCTTGATTGATCCGCGGTCAACGAGCACCATGCCGTAGGGAGCCGGTTCGGCCCATGTGGCGGCACCGACGCCTGTCAGTTCGCCGCCCGATGCGTTGCGGCTTCCTGAGGCGCACGAGGCCAGCACGATTGATGCCGTGGCCGCAGCGATATATGTCTTCAAGTCTGATGTCATACGATGTATTATGATGGTATCATTGTTGTTCGTTACATGAATCTGATGCTTTTCTGCTTATGACGGTTTTTGTCGCCGAGATCAAGCTTCATCGCATAGCCTGCAAATATCTCGTGGCTGCCGGAGCTTGCTCTGGATATCTTGCCTGTGGGATAGTCGTAGGCATATCCGAGGAAGAAATTGCGGAATTCGCCCGACAGGCTGACGCTCAACGCGTCGTCGTGACGATATCCGAAGCCTATCGAGATCATCTTTTTCCACCGCAGACGCGCTGTCAGTGAAATCCGTGTGAATCTGAAGTCGGTGGCCATCATGGCTGAAGGCATCAATTCCAATAACGTGGAACTAATCGGAATATTGCCCCCGGTCATCAGATATAGTGTGCGGCGCGCCTGAAATTCATATTCTCCGGCGCTGCCGTTGCCGTCGGGAGTTGACGGGCCGTTGTTGTCCGATTCGTCCTCTCCGGCGCGCGACGTGGCCGGAGAGTCGGTGGAGAAGGTGACCGTGGGAGCGTTTATGTGGGTTATCGACGCCGAGGCCCAGAAGTTGCGTCGGCTATAATATACGCCGGCTCCGAGATCGAGAGCCGATCCGCTGATGTCCACGCGCGGTATGGCTTCGTCGGTGTCGTCGTGATAGTCGTCGTCGGCCGGTATGTAGACTTCCGAGCCTCTGAATTTCTCGTTGAGCACTCCCGGCTGCACGCCGATGGACATAGTGCCTCCGAACAACTTGATATGGTAGCTCAGCTGCAGATTCATGTTGAGGTCGTCGTAAAGGCCCTGTTTCTCCTGACGAACGGCTATGCCGGCTCCGAATCGTTTTCCTATAAGTTTGAACGGCGAGTCGGCTACCCCTATGAATGCTCGCGGCGCGTTGTCGATTCCGACCCACTGCATGCGTGATCCGAGCCGGAAACGCATCAGGTCGGCAGTGCCGGTTGCGGCGGGGTTGTAGAATGATCTCACCTCGTAATATTGCGACAGCAGGGGATCGGTCTGTGCGGTTACTGACACAGACGATGCCGACAAGGCTATGGCCAAGGCTATGTATAGGCGGCGTATCATTCGAAGTAGAATGTGAGTACGATCATTTTCGATCGCGCCTTAAGCAGCGACCGGGTTATATCCATGCTTTGCGGATCGTCGGCCAGATCGGGCCGACGGCGTTGCAATACGTCGGTCAGTCCGAGGCAGAATTTGATCTCCGGATTGAGTTTGAAGTAGGGGAGGTAGAAGTCGCATCCGAGTCCCAGTGTGAGGTAGACGTCGGCGGGTTTAAGCTTGATCGGGTCGTTGCGTTTCTTGGCCACATCTACAGCCGGCATTATTCCGGCGGTGACATACGGTCGCGAATTGAGATAGCGCACCGATGAGAATTTGATGTCGACGGGCACTACGACAAACGTGGATTTCATGTTTTGTTTCTGTTCGTCGCCCGATGTGGTGTCGAGGATTTTTATCTCACGGTTGCCAAGCCACAGGCCGGGCGCTATGCGTAGGTTGAAGTAGTCGTTGAGGCGCATGTCGATCAGGCCGCCTACGCAGAATCCGGGAGAATATGATGGCTGATCCATAAACCATGTGCGCCCGTCCTCTGTGACGTATCCGCTGTGGGCAAAAGTAAGATCCTGCGCATGCACCCCCACTGAAAAGCCGAGATGCCAGGCTCTGCCGTCGGAATAAGGACGGTTGAGGGGGCCGTGGCCGAAATCGGCCGCGCCGGCTGTGGCCGCAGTGATAACGGCGGCTATGCTCAAGAGTGTCTTTCTAATGACGTCCATCACGTTTGATAACGGAGCGGAAAGCATGATATTGCATAGGCCGGTTAAAAACGGCTGAAAAAACCGGGTCGTCCACGTTCCCCTGACAGCAGGCGGCATTTCCGGCTTCCGGATCGCCCGGCATTTTATCTTTTTTTATAATGGCGGTTGCAGAGCTATCAACATTTTTCACTAAATTTGCCCCATTGTTTCCCACAAATACCTACACAGTGAAATTTCGAAACATTATTTCGTTTACCGCCATGCTGTTTACGGCGGTGGCTATCAACGCTCAGAACAATGTGGCCGAAGAGGTGGCATGGGTCGTGGGCGACCAGCCTATCTGGAAATCTGAGATAGAAGACTATTATAACAATCTGATCTACCAGCAGACGCCGATCAAGGGCGACCCTTACTGTGTCGTGCCCGAGATGATAGCTGTCGAGAAGCTTTATCTGCATCAGGCCGACATCGATACGGTGGAGGTGTCCGATGCCATGGTCATGGCCGAGGTTGATGCCCGTATAAACCAGTTTATCAATCAGTTCGGAACGAAAGAGAAGGTCGAGGAGTATTTCCGTCGCTCCATGCCCGACATCAAGCAGCAGATGCTTGAGAATATCAAGAACAATTATCGTGTGCGTGAAGTGCAGCGATCTCTCACCAAGGATCTGAAGGCGACTCCCTCCGACGTCAGAAAATATTTCCAGCAGCTTCCGGCCGACAGCGTGCCTTACGTGCCGCTGCAGGTAGAGGTGCAGGTGATAACGTTCCACCCCAGCATACCGCGTCAGGAGATAGAGGATGTGAAATCGCGCCTGCGCGACTTCTCCGATCGTATCAACAAGGGAGAAAGCGAGATGTCGACGCTCGCGATATTGTATTCCGAGGACGGCGGCACTGCCATGCGTGGCGGCGAAACCGGTTTCCTCGGCCGTGGCGAGCTTGATCCCGAATATGCTGCCGTGGCGTTCAATCTCAACGACACCCGCAAGGTGTCGCGCATCGTCGAGTCGGAATACGGCTATCATATCATTCAGCTCGTCGAAAAACGAGGCAACCGTATCAATACCCGTCATATATTGCTCCGCCCCAAGGTGTCGGACAATGACATAAATGAGGCAATGCATCGCCTCGACTCGCTGCGCACGGATATCGTCGACAATAAGCGTTTCAAGTTCGACGAAGTGGTGAGCTACCTGTCGCAGGACAAGGATACCCGCTACAACAAGGGTATCATGGTCAATGACAAGGATGGAACCACCCGTTTTGAAATGAAGGATCTCCCGCAGGATATAGCCAAACAGGTGAGTGTGTTGCAGCCCGGCGAGATTTCCAAGCCGTTCCTTATGATCGACCAGAAGCTCAACCGCGAGGTGGTGTCGATAGTCAAGCTGACGGCACGCATAGAGGGACACAAAGCCAATCTGTCGGACGATTACCAGCTGCTGCTCTCCATGTATGAGCAATCGCAGAGCGAAAAGATCATACGCGACTGGCTCAAGCAGAAGATCGCCCAGACCTACGTGCGTATCGAGGACGGATGGCGCAACTGCGAATTTATCCACGAGGGCTGGATCAAGGAGAGGTGATGTCGTCAGACGTTCGCGGCTCTGCGCTATACAATACACTCCTTACGCTTTTAACTATTTGTGTGAAACATGATATCG
>JAIDKJ010000316.1 GCA_029051835.1 Paramuribaculum sp.
TTCCATGATGGCGAAGTCGACCGATATGCTCGGCCACGAGGGGAAGTGCTCGTTGATGAATGCGGTTTCGCCCGGAGTGCCGAACACTCCTTCGCCCTTTTCAAACTCCTGGTCGAGATCGGGGGCGAGGCTGCTGAACGCTTTTGATATGGATTCGACGCTCCAGAGGAATATGCCTGAATTCCAGTAGAATTCGCCGGAGTCCACAAATACTCTTGCCAGATCTATGTCGGGCTTCTCGACGAATGTCTTCACTTTGAGGAATCCCGGCTCCACTTCCTGGTCGATCTGTATGTAGCCGTAGCCGGTTTCGGGCCGGGTGGGGTGAATGCCGAGGGTCAGCAGGGCGTCGTGGCTTTCGACAAACTCGAATCCGCGGCGCACACAGTCCTCGAACATGCGTTCGTTGGTGATCAGATGGTCGCTCGGGGTGACGATCATGCTTGCCTTCGGATCGCAGGCGCGTATGTGCCTTACGGCCCAAGCTATGCAGGGAGCGGTGTTGCGGCGGCACGGTTCAAGGAGTATCTGGCTGTCGGACAGCTCGGGGAGCTGCTGGCGCACTATGGGCGCGTATGTGGCGTTGGTGACCACGATTATATGTGCCGGATCTACCAAAGGCAGGATGCGGTCGTAGCTCATCTGGAGCAGCGAGCGGCCGGTGCCAAGAAAGTCGATAAACTGTTTTGGCATGCGTGTGCGGCTGTAGGGCCAGAAGCGGCTGCCGATGCCTCCGCACATTATCACGCAGTATCTGTGGCTGTTGGCGTCCATGATTTTGTCTTGATTATGAGAAGTATGTAGATTTTACAAAAAGTTTACACGGCTAAATTAAGGAAATATTTCGATATTTCCTATCCGGCAGGGCACTATTAGGGAAAAATCGAGTAAATTTGCACGGAATTTCAAATTATTAAAGAAATGTCGACATATACCGAACAGAAAAAGACTAAGGTGACCACACGTCGCCTGATCGAAATGAAGCAGCGCGGCGAGAAGATAGCCTGCCTCACATCATACGAT
>JAIDKJ010000317.1 GCA_029051835.1 Paramuribaculum sp.
ATATATCCTGATGGAAAATAAACTTCGCCCCCTCGCGGCTCATCGACAGGCATGAATCCATCGTGTCGCCCGACCGGAGCGGATGAAGATACTCTATCTCTACCTTGCGCAACACCGGATCGATGCCACGCTCATGCATGGATGCGAACGACATGCCGGCGGCCGTGCAGAACGCATGACGCGTATGCTCGAGATAGTGGAGATAATTGGCATTGTTCACTATCCCCTGCACATCGAGTTCGTAATCACGCACATTTAGCGGCATCACGAAGTCGTAGTCATTGCTGTTGGCTTGTTTTTTTGCCATAAGTGAGTGGAATTTTGTGTAAAAATACACAAAAAAAGCGGGTTGATAAGTAATTTTGCAGGCAAATTTTCATCATATCATTATGTCACCCGCATTATCAACAATAATTCTCCTTGTAATCAGCAATATATTCATGACATTCGCCTGGTATGGCCATCTCAAGCTGTCGGCCTCGGGAGTGTCTGCGTCATGGCCCCTCTATGCGGTAATACTGTTCTCGTGGGGAGTGGCTCTGCTCGAATATTGCTGTCAGGTGCCGGCCAACCGTCTTGGCTACGAAGGCAACGGCGGTCCTTACTCGCTGATACAGCTCAAAGTGATGCAGGAAGTGATCACGCTCGTGGTGTTTGTTGTGTTCAGCATCATGGCCTTCGAAGGCTTCGAACTGCGATGGAATCATATAGCGGCCTTCGTTCTGCTTGTCGGCGCCGTCTACCTCGTGTTCATGAAGTGACAAGACTTTTGCTATCACAAAGTCGGCCTAAAATACAATCCGGGCGCCGCGTCATCAACCGACGCAACGCCCGGAATTCCGATCTTTAATTACAGCCTTCGAGCTGTATCAACTATCATTTATCTGTTGACACGGAACGTGTCTATGCCATCGTTCAGATAATCAACTATCTGACGGGCGGCAGCTATGCCGGCATTGATATTGGCCTCGCCGGTCTGCGCGCCCATCTTCTTGGGAGTGAAGAACACTCGGTCGCCGAAACGTGCGGTCAGCTCATCGGCGTTATCAGGCTTCACATCGGCCACATATTTGATATCGGGTCTCTGTTCGAGCGCCTGCGCGAGTCCTTCCTCGTCGATCACCTCCTTGCGGGCCGTATTGATCAGCACTCCGCCCTTGGGCATTAGTGTGATCAGCTCGCGGCCTACCGAACGGCGGGTAGCGTCGGTGGCAGGAATATGGAGCGAAACTATCTTGTTGTCGGCATAGAGCGACTCCACGCTTGCGACGGGCTTCACTCCGGCCTGCGACATCACCTCTTCGGGGCAGAACGGATCGAGAGCCGACACCGTCATGCCGAATCCCTTGGCTATGCGGGCCACATTGCGTCCCACCTGGCCGAAAGCATGGATGCCGAGCGTCTTATCCTTCAGTTCGGCG
>JAIDKJ010000318.1 GCA_029051835.1 Paramuribaculum sp.
GTTCAGGATTCTCACCTGATTCCCTTTTAATTCATGGCATCTTGCGATGCACACGAAACCTGAGACGGTGCAAAATTACTCAAAATTTTTCAAACAATGAGTAAATATAATAGAAAAATCAAATCATCAAAGTTTCTATGCATCAGCGCCGTCAGGATATCTTCATGAGGTCGGCCATAAAGCTGTTGCGGTCGGCGGCGCGCTGGCGTGTGCGGTTGCGGTAGGTGTAGACGGTGTTGAGCGATAGTCCGAGGGTGCGGGCTATGCGGTTGCAGTCGTCGACTCCGATGCGCATGAACGCGGCCACGCGCAACTCGGGGGTGAGCTGTCCGGGCGCGGGACGGGGGAATGTCTTATCCGGAAGCAGAAGGCTGTTGAGGCGGTCGACGAAGCGTGGGTAGGTGCATAGAAACGCAGTGTCGAAAAGTTGCTGGAATATCTCTGTCTGGCTGTTGAGCAGCCGGAAACTTTCGCTTGCGTGGGTGTCGGTGTGGTGCGATTCTTTGGTGAGTGCCCGAAGTTTGTCGGAGATTTTACGGTGATTGTCGGAGTGAGCGAGTCCGAAGTCGATGATTTTGTGAAGCAGTTCGGTCGGGACGGTCTGCTCGGCGGGTGTGGCTGTGGGTTCGCTCCGGTCGGTAACAGTGCCGTAAGTGTCGACAGAGGCGGCGTCGGGAGGCGTGCCGGGGTCGGATGGGGATGTTCCGGTGGTGTGTGGCTCTGCGTCGGGCCGGTTGTCGGTCGCGCGGTTTGTGCGGCGGTAGAGTGATATGCATCCGGCCGACGATATGGCAAACATTGATGCCAGCACTATTTCGGCGGTGGTGATCCTGCCGTAGGACGATGTGTTGTCGGTTGTCTCCGTCAGACGGGTGTCGGAGTGGGTCTGACCGGCGTCGGCAAGGGCGTGGGTCGGCAAGGCCGTCGACATCGACAGCAATATGATGAATATGGATATGGCGATATGTTTTTTCATTCGATAGAAGGTAAAGTAAACATGTTAATGGTGCAAAATTATTATATTTTTGGCAAAGAAACCGTGTTTTTACGTAGCCGGTCGGGTCACACATTTGTTTGAAATTCGATCCTCATGAATTGGATTTGTAACATGCGGCGCATAGATCGTCATAGTAACAAATCGTTATATATCAATACTTTCTGTGAATTACTTTTTGTATTTTTATCGATATGCGGTTAGATGGTATTGATATGGGTGGGGATTATTTGTAATTTTGCATTGGAATTTGATGGACGTTTACTACGTTCGGTTCGCTTTCTTAGTTAAACTAATCAGGAGTTTGTTATATGTTCCGTAAAGTGTATTCGGGATGTTGAAATTATTTTGGAGTTTCAAGTAAGAAGTGCATAATAGTAATGTGTTTTATGTTAGGTTTGGCAGCCTGATTCCAATTTTGAGATGATGGCTAAGATGTAAGCCGCTCCGTGAGGACGCGGCTTATTTTTTTAGCGGCGCGGGGGTGTTTCGGCGCATGGCGCTTGAGGGGTGGATGGGGGCTGAGGCACACGGTGCAGTGTTAAAATATTTTAGGTTAAAATGTTTTACGTTAAAATGTGTGATTTTGTTGCAATAAATCGGTGATGTTGCTAATTTTGCATTGCTCTTCCAAGCTGGATTTTTTCCAGAGGCATTTTACAGGGACAGAAAAAGAGTGTCGCGCATGAAAGAGAGATACTGACACTCGGTAAAAGCTATGACTTGGATCTGATATTTTGCTAAGCCGTCCTGCAGGAACGGCGTGTTTTGTGGCATAGTACAGTCAGTAAAAGACCATGAACAAAAAACTGAGGCGGAGTGCCGATGACTCGCTGTGAGTATCGACGCGCCGCCTCGTTTTTTTGCACTTGTCGAGGCCGGGATGGGATCAGCGCGCGGAGGTGGCGTGGAGCTCTTCGCGCAGATAGGGGGCTGTGGGCGATGTTCCGGCGGCTACCTCTTCGGGGGTTCCGGCGGCGAGTATCAGGCCTCCTTCGGCTCCCCCTTCGGGACCCATGTCGATCAGGTGGTCGGCGCATTTCACTACGTCGAGGTTGTGCTCTATGACCACTACGGTGTTGCCTTTGTCGACGAGGCGGTTGAACACTCCGAGCAGCACTCTGATGTCCTCGAAGTGAAGGCCTGTGGTGGGCTCGTCGAGCAGGAACAGGGTGCGGCCGGTGTCGCGCTTGGCAAGCTCGGTGGCGAGCTTCACCCGCTGGTTCTCTCCTCCGGAGAGGGTCGACGAGGGCTGTCCGAGCTTGATGTATCCGAGCCCGATATCCTGAAGCACTTTGATCTTGTTGAGTATGGCGGGGATGCCGGCGAAAAATTCCACGGCCTGGTTTATGGTCATGTCGAGCACGTCGGCTATCGATTTGCCTTTGAATCTTACTTCGAGCGTCTCGCGGTTGTAGCGTTTGCCGCCGCAGGCCTCGCAGGGCACGAGCACGTCGGGCAGGAAGTTCATCTCTATGGTGCGGTAGCCGTTGCCGCCGCAGGTTTCGCATCGTCCGCCCGAAACGTTGAACGAGAAGCGCCCCGGTTTGTACCCCCTTATCCTGGCTTCGGGCAGGCTGACAAACAGGTTGCGGATGTCGGTGAATACTCCGGTGTAGGTGGCGGGGTTGGAGCGCGGGCTCTTGCCGAGCGGCGACTGGTCGACCGTCACTACCTTGTCGATGTTGTCGAGTCCTTCGATCGAGGCGTTGGGGAGGGGCTTCTCCGGCGCGCGGTAGAAGAGGGCCGACAGTGTCGGGCGCAGGGTGCCGTTGATGAGCGATGATTTGCCTGATCCGCTGACTCCGGCCACTACCGTAAGGGTGCCGAGCGGCAGGGTGAGGTCGACTCCGCGCAGGTTGTGGCCGGTGACTCCGAGGAGGCGGAGTGTCTTGCCGTTGCCGGGGCGTCGCTGCGCGGGGATCTCTATGCGTCGCTGTCCGTTGAGGTATGAGGCGGTGAGGGTGTCGGTGAGCAGCATCCGGGCCGGCGGGCCGCTGAATACCACTTCGCCCCCTTTGCGTCCGGCCTTGGGGCCGATGTCGACAACGTGGTCGGCTTCAAGCATCATGTCTTTGTCGTGCTCTACCACGATGACGGTGTTGCCGGCGTCGCGGAGCTTCTTGAGCGAGTCGATCAGGCGGCGGTTGTCGCGCTGGTGGAGTCCGATGCTCGGCTCGTCGAGGATGTAGAGCACGTTGACGAGTTCGGATCCGATCTGTGTGGCGAGGCGTATGCGCTGGCTCTCTCCGCCCGAAAGGGTGGAGGAGTTGCGGTCGAGCGAGAGGTAGCCCAGTCCGACGTCGACGAGAAATCCCAGACGTGTGCGGATCTCCTTGACTATCTCGCGGGCTACGATGCCGCGGGTGGAGGGGAGGCGGTCGGCGAGGCCGTCGGTCCACCGGTAGAGCGCGCTGATGTCCATGCGGCAGAGGTCGGATATGTTCTTGCCGTCGATGAAGAAGTGGAGAGCCTCGCGGTTGAGGCGCCGGCCTCCGCACTCGGGGCATGCGGCGCGGCTGAACCACTGGCCGCTCCATTTCTGCGCGGTCGACGATGCGTCGTCGGCCTGCTGCATCTCTATGTATTTGAGTATGCCTTCGTAGGTGAGGAAGTAGTTGGAGGTGGAGAGGGTGGCGTTGGATATCTTGAGCCGTTCGTCGGTGCCGTTGAGTATGTCGGCGAGCGCTTCTTCGGAGAGCTGGCCGACGGGTGTGGTCAGTTTATGGCCATATTTCTGACAGATGGCTTCGATCTGCCAGAATATCATCGAGTTGCGGTATTTGCCGAGCGGGGCTATGCCTCCGTCGCGAATCGACAGCTCCGGATCGGGAAGTATTTTGGCGCGGTCGATTATGTTGACTTGTCCGAGGCCTTTGCATGTCGGGCAGGCTCCCTGCGGGGAGTTGAACGAGAAGTTGTGGGGAGCCGGCTCGCGGTAGGATATGCCGCTGACGGGATCCATCAGCGACTGGCTGAAATGGCTTGTACGGTCAAGCTCCACGTCGTAGACCATCATCTCTTTCTCGCCCTGACGGAGCGCTTCGTCGACGCTGTCGCGCAGGCGCTGCATGTCGGAGGCTCCTTTGAGCCGGTCTATCACAAGCTCTATTGAGTGGTTGCGGTAGCGGTCGAGCTTCATGCCGTAGGTGATCTCAAGCATCTGTCCGTCGACCCTGACGTTGAGATAGCCTTTTTTGCGCAGGCTTTCGAACAGTTCCTTGTAGTGGCCCTTGCGGTTTTTGACGAGCGGGGCGAGTATGTAGATCTTGCGGTCGGGGTAGCGCTCCGAAATGAGGCTGACGATCTTGTCGGGGGTGATTTTGACCATCGGGTCGCCCGATATGTAGCTTCGTGCCTCTCCGGCGCGGGCGTAGAGCAGTCGTAGGAAATCGTAGATCTCGGTGGTGGTGCCGATGGTGCTTCGCGGATTGCGGTTGACGGTCTTCTGCTCGATGGCTATGACCGGGTTGAGGCCGGTGATCTTGTCGACGTCGGGGCGTTCGAGCGATCCGAGCATGTTGCGGGCGTAGGAGGAGAATGTTTCCACGTAGCGGCGCTGTCCTTCGGCGTATATGGTGTCGAAGGCGAGCGACGACTTGCCGGAGCCGGAGAGTCCGGTGATGACGGTGAGGCTGTCGTGGGGTATCTCTACGTCGATATTCTTGAGGTTATGCACTCTCGCGCCCATCACTTCAAGCCGTTCTTCGGCTGCTGTGGCGGGCGTGGTGCCTTCGGTATGTTGTGGTTCTGCAGTCATTGTTGCCCTTTTGTGGTGGTCGGGGGTGGGGTGGTGTTCAGTCGTAGTGTGGTGTGCCTGTCGTCGCGTTCCGGGCGGTGGCGGTCACTGCTTGATCCAGTTGCGGTCGTAGACGGTCGGCTTCTGTCGGCTCCGCATCTGCGCTCCGGGCTTGGGCACCATCACGGTGTAGGTCTTGCCTGTCTTGTTGGGGAGGGATTTGGCGCGGATCCATGGGTTGTTGTCGCGCAGGGCCATGTAGGTGGTGCCGTGTTCGGTGGCCCATTTCTGCCAGTCGTCGACCGGGCCGCTGACTTTCACGGGCGTGCATTCGGTGGGGCGGTATAGCTGGTCGGCCTTGAGTGTAAAGCCATAGGCGGCGGGGTGTGTCATGATCTGTTTCATGGCGAGCAGGCGGAACATGTAGCGCGACGTTTCGTCGGTCAGGTAGAGGTTGTAGGCTGTGTTCTGCCCCTGCGCCTGGAGTTCGCGCGATATGCGTGCCATGCCGCCGTTGTAGGATGCGGCCGCCGACTCCCAGTTGCCGTAGCGCGAATAGGCGCGTTTCAGGAAGCGGCAGGCGGCTTCGGTGGATTTTTCAAGGTTGTAGCGTTCGTCGACGTAGTTGTTCACCTCGAGGCCGAACTCTTTGGCGGTGGCCGGCATCAGTTGCCAGAAACCGGCTGCTCCGGCGCCCGACAGCGCCCGCGGGTTGAGGTTGCTCTCGATGCATGCGAGGTAGAGAAGGTCGAGCGGCACTCCGTTGCGCTTCAGTATCGGCGCCATGGCCGGAAAGTAGCGGTTGGCGCGCTTTATGGTCAGGAGGGTGTTGCCGTGGGTGTAGGCCATTGATGTCAGCTCGCGGTCAAAACGTTCGTACATGTCGTCGCGGTCGAGGCTGACTGTATTGCCCGCAAATGTCACCTTGGCGGGTATTTCGGGGTTGATGACGTCGGGAAACTGGGCGGCGGCAGCCATTGCGGCAGCGGCGGCCAAAGCGGTCAGTATGTAGCGTAGTCTGTTCATTGTCTGATGATGTAGGTGGTAGGTGATATGGTTGTGTGTCTATCGTTTTCTTCTGATT
>JAIDKJ010000319.1 GCA_029051835.1 Paramuribaculum sp.
ATGTAATTTCGACGGGGTAGTGGTCGGAGTATGGCCATGTGAGGCGGCGGGTGCGCAGCGGTGTGATGAGCTGCGGACTGTAGAGAATATGGTCGATACGGAAGTAGAGGCGGTTGGCGTGGTAGGTGATGGCGGGTCCGAGGGCCGATTGGCGCCATGCGTCGCGCAGTCCGGTGTCGGTCAGCGACCGCAGTGCATAGCATCCGGGCACGTCGTTGAAGTCGCCGCACACGATGCATCGGCCTCCGGTTTCGGCTATCATGTCGCGCAGTCCGGCGGCCTGGATGGCTCTTGCGCGGAATGCTGCCGTGAGTTTTGATATCAGGTCGGTGCGGATCTCGCGTAGTTCGCTCTTGATGCCGCGTCCCTGCGTGTCGCCTCTTGTGAGGTCGCGGTAGAGCTGTTTGTCGTCGGGAGTGAGCCCGATCGACTGGAGGTGTACGTCGAAGAGTGTCAGTGTGTCTTCTGCGATATAGATGCGGAATGCGCGCACACGGAAGTCGTCGGAGTTGGGTCGGGAGAGGGTGATCTCGTCGAACGGGAAGCGGGAGAGCAGCGATTGGCCTCGTGCGCCATATGACCGATAGGGGTATCGGCTGCTGATGCTGTCGAGCAGCGGCCGGTTGGCTTTGCCTTTGGCGATGGAGGCGATGTCGTAGCACTCTTGCAGCGCAATGATGTCGGCTCCGCACGATGACAGGAGCCGGAGCGTTGGATTGGGGCTGTCGGGATCGGATGTGCCGGTGAAGTCGCCGAGCTGCATGACGTTGTAGGTCAGGAGCGTCAGCGGCTTGCCGTCGGCGTCGGGGGTGGAGAAGTTGAGGGGACACACCGTCAGAGCCGGATTGAGGCAGCAGAGGATCGACACCGCGCTGACGGCGGCGGCTTTACGACAGATGAACAGGTTGATGACCATGAGAACCACCGAAAGCAGGAGCATGATCGGGAATATCATGGCAACTACCGAGGGGAGAGCCCATGAGAGCGGGTTGACGGTGCCTGCATAGGCGGAGCCGACAGTGATGACGGCCACTGTCAGCGCCGACAATGTGGCGATAAAGCGTAGCAGTTTCATTTGCGGCTGATTTCAAACAGTGTGCGGCGCTCTTCGGCTGTCAGCGATGCGTAGCCCGAAATGCGTATCTTGTCGAGCAGCCGGTCGAGCTGTTGCTGATCGCTGATGCCGTTATGGGAGAGCGGGGCGCGCCGGCGTGGTTTCATACGCCGGGCTGCGATCATGAATGCGGCTCCGGCTGCGGCTCCGGCGAGATGGGCTATGTGGGCGCCGAGGGTGTTGCCTCCGATGGCGGCGACGTCGAGCACTACTATGGCAAGGGCTATCCAGCGTATCTCTACGGGGCCGATGAGCATCAGGCCGATGCGCAGGCGTGGAAGCGTCACGGCGGTGGCGGCTACGACGGCGAGCACTGCTGCGCTCGCTCCTATCATAGAGTGGGCGGCCGGGAGCGATGACGACAGTCCGCAAAGCAGGTAGGTGGCCGCTCCGGCGAGTCCGCCGGTGAGATAGACGGCCAGCAGCCGCCTGCCCGGGAATACGGTCAGCAGTATGGTGCCGAACCAGTAGAGCCAGAGCATGTTGAATATGAGATGCATCACCTCGTAGTGGGTGAACATGTAGGTGAGCGGCGTCCATGGACGGTGAAGGAGTGTGGCCGCGTCGGCGGGAAGCGCGAGGCGGTCAACGAGGGTCTGCGCCATGCTGCCGTGGGCGGTCGACGACGGTCCGGTGGCTGCGGCTATCCTGACGGTCACGAACACTGCCGCGCATACGATGATGATCCATGCGAGTGCCGACCAACGCGGCATGCGGCGCCGTATGAGTTCAGAAACCGCCATGCAGGGTGCCTTTCTTTTTCCAGAACAAGATCATGATGAAGCCGAATATCATGACTCCGAGATGGGAGAAGTGGGACACTCCGTCGTTGGCCGAGCTGAGTCCGATAAGCAGTTCGATGGCTCCGTAGCCGATTACCATCCATTTGGCTTTGATGGGTACGGGTATAAACATGATGTAGAGCGGCATATTGGGGAAGAGCATGCCGAATGCGAGCAACACTCCGTAGATGGCTCCCGATGCGCCGATGGTCTGGAGCTGATTGAGGAAGGTGAGTTCCTGACCGGAGCTTACGGCGGCGATTATGGCTTAGCGCATTTCTGGGAAGTCTACGC
>JAIDKJ010000320.1 GCA_029051835.1 Paramuribaculum sp.
TCAGCTCGCGGGCGGCGCCGGCTAGCTCTGTTCGCTTCCCGGACAGTGCCGGGAGTGCCGGTGGCTTTTCGCCTGCCACGGAGAGTGCCCGCGCAACCGTTTTGCCACTACCGCCGACGGCGAGCCGGGACTTAATTATCTGTGTGAGGGGTACCGCGCCTTCTTCGAGCATGTGGCGCCCTATATGGACTTCATGAAGGCGGAGCTTGATGCCGGACGTCCGCCGGCCAATGTCAACGGGATGCGCTTCGACTGACAGTCACGTCGGAAGCCGGAGCGTCGTCGCGATGTGTCGACGACAGCCGGCGGCATATCCTGTTGAGCAGATCGGGATGGGCCGATGTCTCATTCTCCAGATCGATATGCCACGGAGCTTCCTCTTCAAGAAATGGCGAGGTAGCGGCCTGCGGTCCGAGATTCCATGTATATAGCAGCACGTTGACCTTTAGCGCCTTCAGTTTGCGGATCAGCATCTCGTGGTCGGCATCGCCGGTTATGAGCACCACGTAGTCAAATCGCCGTATGCTGGTCAGTTCGTAGGCTTCGAGTGCAAACCATACGTCGACCCCCTTTTCCACTACCGTAGCGCCTCCCGAAGCGTTGGGTATCTCCCGAAGGTGCTTGTAGTGGAATATCACGTCGTTGTCTATCAGGGCATCCTCGAAGTAGCGTTCGGTCAGCAGTATATGTTTTTCGTTGGCGACGGCAGCTCGAAACCGGCCTCTGAAATAGTGGCTTTCGGTGATCAGACAGTCGGAGGGGTCGGTGTCGGCATGTTTCGCTATGCGTCGGCGTATGTATTCGAGATAGCCGCGTATGTCTATCTGGAGCTGGCGCTTATGCCGCAGCTCATCGTTGATTTTGGAGAAATAGCCTCCGTCGATGAATATTCCGATGGATATGGGCGAGGTGTTCATACGTGATTAACACCCGGCGGTCGGAGAGGGTTCGGCGTGGATTGGTTCGATTGCCGACGGTGGATTATCGTCCGGCAGGGTCATGCATCGATGCCGTCGTCGATGTCATCATCATCATCGTCGTCGTCAAAGTCAAAATCGAAGTCCCATCCGTCGCTTTCCATGGCCTCGGAGGTGAATTTCGACAGTTCCCGGCCTTCGCGTTTAGTGGGTCGGCCGAGTCCTTTGCGGCGGTCGATGAAGCCTGATATTTTCACTATCTCAAGCAGGTCGAGCTGGCTCTGCGGGGTGATGTTCTCAAGATAGTCGGGCACAAGCCGCGCGCCAAGACGGTTTTCGGTCAGCGCCTTGACTCTGAAACTGTAGGTCACCGGGGGCTTGCGCACTTCGATCACGTCGCCCACCTTGATGGTGCGCGATGGTTTGGCGGTGGCGCCTCCCACACTGATGCGTCCTTTTTTGCATGCATCGGTGCTTATGGTGCGGGTCTTGAATATCCGTGTGGCCCACATCCATTTGTCGATTCTTTCTTCGGTCTTGGCCATGATGATCTGTTGGTAGGGGTGTAGTTATAGGGGTGAAACGCTTTGACTGACGGCTGTGTTTCGTGCGGCGCTCACTTGTTGTTGAAATTGCACATCGCGAAGTCGAGTCCCGACAGGCAGAAGGCCTTGATGGCGTCGATGGCCACATCGATGCGCACGGGGAGCTGCTGGCGCTGGTCGAGTGTGAAGGCTCCGAGCACGTATTCTATCTGTTGGCCGCGCTGGAAGTCGTTGCCGATGCCGAAGCGCAGGCGCGGATATGCTTGCGTTCCGAGCATTGCGGCGATGTTTTTCAGTCCGTTGTGTCCGGCATCGCTGCCGTTGGCCTTGAGGCGTATGGCTCCGAAAGGGAGCGCGAGATCGTCGACGAGCACGAGCAGATGATTGTTGTCGATCTTTTCGTGGTCGCGCCAGTAGCGCACGGCGTTGCCGCTGAGATTCATGTAGGT
>JAIDKJ010000032.1 GCA_029051835.1 Paramuribaculum sp.
AAGGCCCGGCAGATAAGCAGTTTTCGCGTTTCGCCGCTCGATAGGTAGTTGACGCGCTTATCGGCCATGGCTTTCAGGTCGCAGGGCGAATCATGGGTTGCCCCGCATGGAAGCAGATCGCTGACCAACGGCACTTCGTCGTTCATCGATGACTCGAACCGCTGTTGCATATAGGTGACTTTGCCTCCCGATAGCGAATGGATGTCGGTAAATTCCAGTCGTTTTATCTTTATGTCGGCCACGGACGAGCGCAGCCGGTTGGTAGCAAGGTTGTGACCACGCTCTATGATGCGTCCGAGTGTCGACTTTCCGGCTCCGTTCGGGCCTATCACCACTGTCGTGCCTGAGGGGATGGCTGTAGCCGTGGGGTTGGAGAGCGAAACGCCGATCCATTGCAGACGATCGCTCTCGAGAGTGATTATTGGGTTCATGGACGCAAAACTGCAAAAAATATTTCAGATGGCCAAACCGATCGCTTCGTTCCGCGCTATGGAGTCGTGGCGGAATGAGGCGATCGGCAGTCGTAGTGGCTGATATGCGTCGAAATGCTGGGTCGGTAGGCCGGCGTCAGGCTTGTCGCGGCTCTCTTGCCGGGGTTCGGGTGGAGTAGTTGCTGTCGACAAGTTTGGCGAACGCCCGCAGGTATTTTCTTATGCCCGAGATCATTTCCTGGCTCTCCTGCAGGAGGTTGAGATAGACGTAGAGCACCGACATCGTTTTCGGATCGTCGCGGTGGATGCGTCCCTGCAGACGATGGTATGTGGCTGAGAGCGTGTCCTTGATCCCGTCGCAGTGGCGTCGCAGCATCGCCACGGTTTCGATGTCGCCGGTCTGAGTCAGCGCGAGCGTGTCGTTGAAGAGCGTTTCGATGCGGGTGCGTATCGCGGCAAAGTCGGCGGCGTATTGTCCGGGCAGGGGCAGGAAATTGTTTTCCACATGCTCTTTGCACACTTCATTGATGCGGTGGAGGTTGTAGAGTATCGACATGCAGCAGTTGTTGCTGGTATAGAACCATGCGCTCTTTTCAAGGGCCATCGACTGCGACAGCTTGCGCAGGCACAGAGTTTCTTTGCGCCTGTCGTTCTTGAGTTTCTTTTTGCCGTCGGCAAGAGTCCGTTCGGCTTTGTAGAGGGTCTTTACGTCGTCGTTGACAAACGCCTGCGTGATGCCGACATAGGTGTCACGTGCGTAGGCCATGAACTGTTCCTGATTGCCGGAGATATACATCAGGAGCATGGGCCAGATCTGTGAGGGATCGTTGGTGGATATGATAGTGCGGAAAAGTGTGTCGCCCCCTTCGGCCGATTCCTTGGCGGAGCGTTTGAACCGCAGGTTGCTCCGTATGATAATGGCCACGGTCACCACTGCGAGAATGATCATCACGGCAATGCCTCCAAGGTGCATGGCAAGCACGAGGATGCCTGCGCCGAGGAATGCGGCTCCTGCGGTGATGAACCATCCGCCGATCACTGAGATGACTCCGGTGATGCGGAACACGGCGCTCTCGCGTCCCCATGCCCGGTCGGCCAGCGATGATCCCATGGCCACCATAAAGGTGACGAATGTGGTGGAGAGCGGGAGCTTCATCGATGTGCCGAGGGCTATGAGCGCGCCGGCGAGCACGAGGTTGACCGATCCTCTGACGAGGTCGAAGGCCGCACCCTGATCCATGATCGTTTCGTCGATATTGAAGCGGCGGTTGATCCATCGGCGTACCGAGGGGGGAGTGGCGTTTCGCGCCCAGTTGACGAGCGATATGGTCCAGCGCACGAGCCGGCGGCCGATGCGCGACGATCCGAACATTTCATCGCCGGCTTCCTGCGATCCGAGTCCGATCTCGGTCTGCGACACTTTGCGTGCCTTGCGCGATGTGGCCAGCGATACGACCATTATCACTCCGGCTCCGATGAGAAACCATATCGAGGTGTCCGACGGTCCGTTAAGTGATCCCATGAGGTAGGAATGCGGGTCGCCGGCGCCGTTGGCGACATAGTCGGTGAAGGCCGACAGCCCCGACAGCGGCACTCCGATGAAGTTGACGAGGTCGTTGCCGGCAAATGCCATCGCAAGGGCGAATGTGCCCATCATCACGATCACTTTCAGTACGTTGACGCGCAGGGCATGGAGCAGTTGCATTATCAGGGTGAATCCGGCGAGGCACGATAGAATTATGACAGCCGTGTGGTCGTTGATCCATGCTTTCAGTTCGGGAGTCATGAAGGCGAGGTCTTTCAGACCCTTAATGAGCAGGAAGTAGACTATGGCAGTGGCGCAGATGCCGCCGAAAATGCCGATCTTCCATTTCAGGTGACTGCGGTAGTTGAATGAGAACAGCAGTCGGGCGATGAATTGCACTACGGTGCCGAAGAAGAAGGCTATGGCTACCGAGAGGAATATGCCGAGTATGACGGAGAGCGCTTTTTCGGTGTTGAGCAGATCGTTGAAGCCCAGATCGGGTGTGTCGGTGGCCATTTTTATGAGCGATACCACGAATGTGGCTCCCAGCAGCTCGAATACCATCGACACGGTGGTGGAGGTCGGCATACCGAGCGAGTTGAATATGTCGAGCAGTATTATGTCGGTCACTATCACGGCCATGAATATGCACGTAAGGTCGTAGAACGAGAAATGTTCAGGCCTGAAAATGCCGTGACGGGCTATATCCATCATGCCGTTGCTCATGGCCGCTCCGAGAAACACTCCGATCGAGGCCACGATAATGATCCGTTTGAATGATGCGGCTTTCGACCCCATGGCCGAGTTGAGGAAGTTGACAGCGTCGTTGCTGACACCTACCGACAGGTCAAACACTGCCAGCAGGAACAGGAATACCACGACGCACAGAAAAAGTAGTTCCATTTTTTATCTATCCGTTTGTTGAATGCTTCTGCAAAGTAAAACATGGAATGTTTCATAAATGTTGCACATTCATTAAATTTACTTTTAATGTGCTAAAGATGCTTCATGCAGAAGCCGCGGATCGTCGGCTACGGGATTCAGCGCTGTCGCGGCAGGGTGACGGTGAACGATATGCCCCCTTCGGTGCGCGGAGCGGCGCTGACAGTGCCGCCGTGCCATGCTACGGCGTTTTTGACTATGGCCAGACCGAGGCCGGTGCCTCCTGCTCTTCTCGATCGGCCTTTGTCGATGCGGTAGAATCGTTCGAATATGTGCGGAAGGTGTTGCGGAGCTATGCCGCAGCCGTTGTCGGACACGTTGATCTCGATGTGGCGGCTGTCGATAAACTGGCTTATTTCTATCATGGATCCGCCGGAATACTCTATGGCGTTGGAGAGCAGATTGCCGATCACCGACTCCATCAGCGAACGGTTGCCCGGTATGGGGCTGTCAAACGTCACGCCGTTGACAATTCTGATCCCTTTGGCGTCGGCCTGCAGGGTGTATTGTTCGATCGTTTCCGCTACGGTGTGCGCTATGTCGACCTGTTCCAGTGCTATCTGTGTGCTGCCGTCGTCGAGCCGGGTGATGGCGGCCACGTCGTCGAGCAGACGTGCGAGGCGTTGGCTGGCTCTGGCGCATTTGGTCAGTATCTCCTCGCGTTGCGACGGCGTCATGTCGGGGTGTGCCAGAAGCGTGTCGAGGCAGAGTTGCATTGAGGCCACCGGTGTCTTCAGCTCATGGTTGATATTGTTGGTGAGCCGCCGCTTCATGTCGCTCTTCTCCTGTTGCTGGCGTATGACGGTCTGATGCTCGCGGTCGCGTTCGGTCACGGCCTGTTGCATTCTGGAGTATAGCCTGACGATATGCTCCGATATCTCTCCGAGCTCGTCGTGCGGAAATGGTCCGGTGTCATGGATGCGCTCCCCGCGTTCGGCTTTTTCGGCGAAACGGTTGAGCCGGCTGACATGTTCGCCGACCCTTCTTGTGGCCATATATCCCAGCAGACACATGATGGTCATGATGGCAAGCAGTGTCCACATGAATCCGTAATCGGCCGACAGGAGCTGATGGAGAGTGACGTCGTAGGGCACTGCGGTGCGCACTACGAATTTCCCGTCGGAGGTGGCCGAATAGAAGTAGGTCTGTCCGGTGCTGTCGCTGTGGCGTCGCAGCGAATACCCCTTGCCTGTGCGCAGCGCCGCTGCTATTTCGTCGCGGTCAAGGTGGGGCGTTCCGGCGAGTGTGTCGACGGTGTTGTCGTATATGACCTTGCCTGAATGGTCGAGCACGCTCAGCCGCAGACCGGGAATGGAGCGGAGCAGTGGAGTGTGCGGCGCATCGGTCGGCAGGTTGCCTGATATCTCTTCCAGTATCATGGCGTTGAGATCCTGCAGGCGCGAGTCGAGTTCCTGCACCCTGAACTGCCGTTCGCGCTGGTATTGAAACACCGCGAAGCACACCGCCATAAGCAGCGAATAGGCCACCAGTCCGAGGAAAAGACGTCGGTGGTAGGAGATTTTTTCAGACCATTTCATTGACGGTTTTATGATGGGTTTCTGCTGAATATAAAACGATATTGCGCGTAGAATATTTTTTTGTGAAGAAATTTTCATGAAAATTGTTGTTTGTGAGCAAAAGAGTTTGTAACTTTGCAGCCGCTAACAGAAAGAAAGCACTGATGTCCGGGGTGTAGCACAGTTGGTTAGCGCGCCACGTTCGGGACGTGGAGGTCGGAAGTTCGAGTCTTCTCACCCCGACATAAGAAGATAAGCTTAGGAGAGTATGCTCTCTTGAGCTTATTTTCTTTTTATGCGTTGTCGGAGGTTGGCGGGAATTTCGTAATTTTGCATACTATGCACAAGCAGACATCAGACGAAAATAAACAGAATATAATAGCACGTGGTGTACGCGTCAACAATCTGAAGAATATCGACGTGGAGATACCCCGCAACCGCATGACGGTGATCACCGGTCTTTCGGGATCGGGTAAGTCGTCGCTGGCTTTCGATACACTCTATGCCGAAGGGCAGAGGCGCTATGTGGAGTCGTTGTCGGCCTATGCGCGCCAGTTTCTCGGACGTATGCAGAAGCCGGAGGCCGATTTCATCAGGGGATTGCCCCCCGCGATAGCCATAGAGCAGAAAGTGAGCACCCGCAATCCGCGCAGCACCGTCGGCACTTCGACGGAGATCTACGAGTATCTGCGCCTGCTGTTCGGGCGCATAGGTGTGACACGCGATCCGGTGACGGGCGAAACAGTGAGGAAGCACACCGTCGACGATGTGGTGAATGCCGCCTGGAGTTGTCCCGTGGGTACGCGGCTGACCGTAAGTTCGCCGCTGGCATTGCCTGAAGGCCGGTCGATGGCTACCCAGCTTGAGGTATTGCTCAAGGGTGGATATTCGAGGCTTTTGCGCGGCAGCGAGTTTCTTGATATAGCCGGAATGCTCGCCGAGCCGGAAACGGTGCCGGCTTCGGCCGACGGGCTTGAACTGTTGGTCGACCGTCTGGCGGTCAGCGACGACAATGACGAGAAGAGCCGTCTGGCCGACTCTGCTGAAACTGCGTTTTTCGAAGGTCACGGCAGTCTGGTGCTGACTCTTTATGATTCGGAGCAGCCCCGGAGGCTGGAGTTTTCCAAGCGATTCGAGTCGAGCCGCCGCCAGTTTGCAGAGCCGAGCGACCTAATGTTTAACTTCAACAATCCCTACGGTGCATGTCCGCGCTGCGAGGGGTTCGGACGTGTGATCGGCATAAGTGAGGATCTGGTGGTGCCCGACCGCAATCTGTCGGTCTATGACGATGCCGTGGCATGCTGGAGGGGCGAGAAGATGGGCCAGTGGAAACAGATGGCCATAGCCGCTTCGGGTTGT